>JADGHD010000409.1 GCA_019689615.1 Frankia sp.
GCGGGGCCCAGCCCGCGCCGCCTCGCCACCCAGGGCTGGGCCCCGCCTTCGTTCCCAGCGGCCGCACGATCCGGCCGCACGACACCGACCCCGATTCAGCCCCCGATTCCGACCGACCACTTCTGTGAACTCTCGTCGACGACCGCCGTCGGGCCTGCCCGCCCGGCGGCGGTCACGGCCGAAGCGGAGCCGAGAGCCATGCGCCTACTGGTGGTGGAGGACGACGACCGGGTCGCGGCGGCGCTCGCCGGGACCCTGCGCCGGCACGGGTTCGAGGTCGTCCGGGCCCGGACCGGACTCGCGGCGCTGGACCTGCTGGGCACCAGGCCGGACCTGGTGCTGCTCGATCTCCGGCTGCCCGACCAGGACGGCTTCGAGATCTGCGCCCGGATGCGCGCCCTGTCCAACATTCCGATCATCATGGTGACCGCCCGCGGCGAGCAGAGCTCCCGTTTGCGCGGGCTCTACATGGGCGCCGACGACTACGTCGTCAAGCCGTTCGACCTGCGGGAGCTGCTGGCCCGCATCCACGCGGTCGCCCGCCGGGCAGGTGTGCCGGTCGGTGGGGAGGCGGCCCCGGGCGGCACCGGCACCAGCGCCAGCCCCGGCGCCGCCGGCGGCGCGCCCGGCGCCGGCCCCGCGGACACCACCGGCACCGGCACCCCGGCGAGCGCGGGCGCGCGCCAGACCGCCGTCGCGCCGGCCGCCCGGCCCGACCCCACGCCCTGGCCAACCGACCAGGGACGGGTGCAGATCGGCGAGCTGGTCATCGACCGGGCCACCCGGCAGGTGCTCGTGTCCGGCCAGGAGGTGGCACTGGCCCGCAAGGAGTTCAACGTGCTCGCCCAGCTCGCGAGCGCCCCGGGCGTCGTGTTCCGGCGGGAGCAGATCGTCGCCGAGGTCTGGGGGTACGGCTGGCACGAGGCCGCCTCGCACACGCTCGAGGTCCACATCGCGTCGCTGCGGGGCAAGCTGGGCCTGCCCGGCGTCGTCGAGACCGTGCGCGGGGTCGGCTACCGCCTGGCGGTCGGCCGCGCGCAGGGCACCACGCGATGACCCCTGGCAGCGCGCCGGGCCCGTCGGGCGATACCCGGGCCAAACCCGGATACCGCCCGACGGGACGCGCGGCTACCAGATGCGGACGCGATCGTTCGGGTCCAGCCAGAGGCCGTCGCCCGGCTGCGTCTCAAAGACCTCGTGGAACTCGTCGAGGTTGCGCACGATGTTCGCCCGGAACTCCGGCGGGCTGTGCGGGTCGGTGGTCAGGTACTGCCGCTCCAGCTCCAGCCGGCGCTTGGTGCGCCAGATGTAGGCCCAGTTCAGGAACAGCCGCCGACGGTCCTCCCGGGAGGCGTTGCCGCCATGGGACAGGACGTAGGCGGTGTGCGCGATGGTCAGCCCGCCGAGGTCGCCGATGTTCTCGCCGACGGTCAGCGCGCCGTTGACCTTCTCCCCCGGCAGGTTGCGCGGCTCGAACCCGTTGTACTGCTCGATCAGCGTCTTCGACTTCACCTCGAACGCCGCCTTGTCGTCCGGCGTCCACCAGTCGTTGAGGTTGCCGGCGCCGTCGTACTGCGCGCCCTGGTCGTCGAAGCCATGGCCGATCTCGTGCCCGATGACCGCGCCGATGCCGCCGTAGTTCTCCGCCGGGTGGGCGTCGGGGCTGAAGAACGGCTTCTGCAGGATGCCGGCGGGGAAGCAGATCTCGTTGGTGCCCGGGTTGTAGTAGGCGTTGACGGTCTGCGGCAGCATGAACCACTCGTCCCGGTCCACCGGGGACCCGATCTTGGCCAGCTGCCGGTCGGTCTCGAACGCCGCCGCGGCCCTGGCGTTGACCATCAGGTCGCCGCGCTGGACCTTCAGCGCCGAGTAGTCCCGGAACCGGTCGGGGTAGCCGATCTTCGGCCGGAACGTCGCCAGCTTCTCGAACGCCCGCTGCTTGGTCGCCTCGGTCATCCAGTCCAGCCGGGAGATCGACTCCCGGTAGGCGGCGAGCAGGTTCGCGACCAGCTCGTCCATCTGCGCCTTGGCGTGCGGCGGGAAGTGGCGGGCGACGTACTCCCGGCCGACCGCTTCACCGATCGCGCCCTCGACGAACGACACGGCCCGCTTCCAGCGGGGGCGCAGCTCGGGGGTTCCGCTGAGCGTGCGGCCGTAGAAGTCGAAATGTGTCTCGACGAAGACCTCGGGCAGGTACGGCGCGGCCGCGCGAAGCACCCGGCTTTCCAGCCAGTCCCGCCACACCTCGACCGGCGTCTCGGTCAGCACGCCCGACAGGTGCTCGAAGTACGACGGCTGGCGCACGCACACCTCGGCCAGCGTGGCGTGCGGCCCGGAAAGGAACCCGCCGAGCGCCGTCACGTAGGCGTCCCAGTCGAACGCCGGGCACAGCGCGGCCAGCTCCTCGGCCGTGCGCAGGTTGTAGGTCTTCTGCACGTCGCGGGTCTCGGCCCGCTCCCAGTGCCCCTTGGCGAGCAGGGTCTCCAGGTCGAGGATCCGCTGGGCCGCCTCCGCCGGCGTCGGGTGCTCGGCGAGCCCGAGGATGCGGGTCAGGTAGTCGACGTACTTCTGCCGGGTCTCGGCGAACCGGTCGTCGCGGTAGTACGACTCGTCCGGCATGCCGAGGCCGCCCTGCAGCAGGTTGAACAGGTAGCGGTCCGAATCGCGGTCGTCGGTGTCGACGTAGGTGCGGAACAGCCCCGAGCCGCCCACCCGCTCCAGCTCGCCAAGGAATGCCGCCAGCTCCCGCACGTCGCCAAGGCCACGCGCGGCGTCCAGCATCCCCCGCACCGGGGCCAGGCCAGCCGCTTCGATCGCCTCGGTGTCCATGAAGGAGGAGTAGAGGTCGGCGATCTTGCGCGCGTCCTCGGTCTGGGTCGCCGCGTCCTGGCCGGCGAGCTCGGTGATGATGTCGTGGACCTGCTGTTCGGCCGTGTCGGCCAGCTGCACGAACGGGCCCCAGCTGGATCGGTCCGACGGGATCTCCGTCTCGGCGAGCCACCGGCCGTTCACGTGGCCGAACAGGTCGTCCTGCGGCCGGATGTCGAGGTCCATGCCCTCGCGGGCGTCGTCGAGAATGCTCACGCCACGATTCTGGTACGCCGCGGCCCGTCTCGTGCCGTTCCTGGCCGGGTTGGCGTTGTGACCCGGCCGGTCCGGGCCGGTCCGGGCCATCGCACCTGCCGTCGCCCGCCGCCCCGGCCGGCGTCGCCGCCGCCACCGGCGGGCCGCCGCGCGGCGCGAAGCGCTTACGGAGCGGTCGAAGCGGCTACCGTCAGGACATGGCCAGGGCCACGCACGGCGCGCCGGTAGAGCTGGACGTCGACGACCGGGTGGTGCGGGTCACCAACCCGGACCGCGTGCTGTTCCCGCTGGCCGAGGTCACCAAGCTCGACCTGGTCCGGTACTACCTGGCGGTCGCCGACGGCATCGTCCGCGCGCTGTGGCAACGGCCGACGACGCTGGAACGCTGGCCCAAAGGGGTCGTCGAGGGAGCGCGACTGGCCCAGCGGGACGGCTCGCCTGGCGACGCCTTCTACCAGAAGCGGGTGCCCAGGGGCGCGCCAGAGTACGTCGAGACGGTGCGGATCTCGTTCCCGAGCGGCCGCACGGCGGACGAGATCTGCGTGACCGAGCCAGCGGTCGTCGCCTGGGCGGCCAACCTCGGCACCATCACCTTCCACCCCTGGCCGGTCCGCCGCGGTGACGTGGACCACCCGGACGAGCTGCGCATCGACCTGGACCCGCAGCCAGGCACCGGCTTCACCGACGCGGCCGAGGTCGCCGCCGAGGCGCGGGCGCTGCTGACCGAGCTCGGCTGGGTCGGCTGGCCGAAGACCAGCGGCGGGCGCGGCGTGCACATCTACGTCCGGATCGAGCCGCGCTGGACGTTCGTCGAGGTGCGCCACGCCGCGATCGCCTTCGCCAGGGAGCTGGAACGCCGCCGCCCCGACCTGGTCACCACGTCGTGGTGGAAGGAGGAGCGCGGGCGGAAGGTCTTCGTCGACTACAACCAGAACGCCAGGGACCGCACGATCGCCTCGGCCTACTCGGCCAGGGCCAGGCCGTGGGCGCCCGTGTCCACCCCGCTCACCTGGGACGAGCTCGCCAGCGGCATCGACCCGCGGGAGCTCACCGTGCGCACGGTGCCCGATCGGCTCGCCCGGCTCGGCGACCCCTGGGCCGGCATCGACGACCAGGCCTTCGACCTGTCCCCGCTGCTCGCCTGGTGGGAACGCGACCAGCGCGAGCACGGCCTGGCGGACATGCCATACCCGCCCGACCACCCGAAGATGGCCGGCGAGCCCCGCCGGGTGCAGCCGAGCCGGGCCCGCAGGGACAACTGACCCGCCGGCCTCGCCAGCCCAGGAACGCCGCCGCTCGCCCGCCTGCCTCAGCTCTGTGTCAAGGGGGCAGACGCGGCGGCTCGCCCGGGCCTAGGGTCGGTTCACACCCGCCCGCGAGCGTCCGCGGGAGCGGCCGGGCGGGACGCACGGCGCGACGGGAGCCGGCGAGGGCGGGAGAGGCATGACCACGGGCGGTCTGGCGGCCCGGCTGTTCGGCAGCCGGCGGCGGCGTCGGCTGGTCGCGCTGCTGGTCACGGCCGCCCTGGTGCTGGCGGCGGGCAGCGTGCTGGCGTGGCGCGGGCTCGCCGGTGACGACGGGCAGTACCGGCGCGGGTCGGTCTTCCTGCTGACCGGCGGCACCACCGGGATCTACTACAGCTACGGGCAGGCCCTCGCCGACGCGGTCAACGCCGAGCTCGACGGCGTCACCGTGACCAACCTGTCGACGAGCGCGTCCGTGGAGAACCTCCAGCGGGTCGCGAACGCGCCGAACTCGTTCGGCTTCGCCGCGGCCGACGCCGCCGCGGCGGCCGTGCGCGGCGGCG
>JADGHD010000410.1 GCA_019689615.1 Frankia sp.
CGGCGGCACCGTGGGCGGCGGAGGCGGGGCCGGCCGCTCGGGAGCCGGTGGGGCGGCCAGGCGCGCCGCGCGCTCGGCGAGCAGCTCGGGCAGCGGCCGCGGTGGGCCGACGTGGTAGCCCTGGGCGTAGTCGACGCCGATCTCGGCCAGCACCCGGGCCAGCGGCTCGCGGTCGACGTTCTCGGCGATCGTGTACATGCCGAGCGTCCGGGCGATCCGCACCACCGCGTCGACGAGCGCGATGTCCTGCGGGTTGACATCGGCCTGCCGGACGAAGTCGCCGTCGATCTTCACCCCGTTGAACGGCAGGCTGCGCAGGTGGACGACGGAGCCCATGCCGACGCCGAAGTCGTCGAGGATGAACCGGCACCCGGCCGCGGTGAGCTTGTCCGCCAGCCGCCTGGCGGGCTCGATGCTGACCAGGGTGGAGCGCTCGGCGATCTCCAGGCCGAGCCGGGCCGGGTCCACTCCCGCCGCGCGCAGGCTGTCCAGCACGAAGTCGGCGAACAGCGGGTCCTCTGCCGAGCGCGCCGAGATGTTGACGTGCAGGTAGAGCGTGCCGTGCGGGCCGTCGGCCGCGAGCGCGGCCACGGCCTGGCCGACCACCCAGCGGTCCAGCCGCAGCACCAGCTCGGTCCGCTCGACCGGTGGGAGGAACTCCCTCGGGGTGAGCTCGGGGCTGCGGCCGTCACGCAGGCGGACCAGCAGCTCGAAGCCGATCACCTGCCGGGAGGTGAGGTCGACCAGCGGCAGCGCGTCCACGCCGAGCGTGCCGGCGTCCAGCGCCGCCCGCAGCCGCTGGGTGACCGACACCCGCAGCGCGGCCTGGTCGTACTGGTCGGTCGTGAACAGCCGGGCGCAGTCCCGGCCGGCGCCCTTGGCGTCGTAGAGCGCGAGGTCGGCCTGGGCGAGCGCGGCGGTGTCGTCCTCGACGTGCGCGAGCGGGGCGACCCCGATGCTCACCGTCACCCGCAGCGCGGCGTCGTCGATGGGGATCGGCTGGCTGGCGACGGCGTGGCACAGCCGGGTGGCCACCGCGAGCCCGGCGGCGCCGTCCCCGGTCGGCAGCAGGACCGCGAACTCGTCGCCGCCGAGCCGGCCGAGCACCGCGTCCGGCAGCTCGTCCCGCAGGACCTGGGTCAGGCCGCGCATGACGGTGTCACCGACGGCGTGCCCGCGCAGGTCGTTGATGTCCTTGAAGTGGTCGACGTCGATGATCAGCAGCGACCCGGGGCGGCCGGGGCCGCCGGCCGCCAGGTGCTCGCGCAGCGCCCTGGTGATGGCCCGGCGGTTGAACAGGCCGGTCAACGGGTCGTGCTCGGCGAGGTGGGCGAGCTCCTGCTGGATGCGGTGCAGGTCGGTGATGTCGTGCGCGGTGCCGATGACGCGCGCCGGGCGGCCGTTGCCGTCGGTGAGCACCTCGCCGAAGCACTCGAAGACCCGCTCGCCATGGCCGGAGTTGTGCCGGATCCGGTTGATGTAGGTGAAGGTCGTCGAGGCGCCGTCGGTGGCGCCCGCGGCCGCGGCGTCGATCGCGGGGCCCACCGCCCGCTCGACCGTGCGCAGCTCGCCGTCCGGCAGCAGCGGGATGACCTGGTCACGGCTGGCCGGGGCGTCCGGGTCGAAGCCGAGCAGCACCAGCAGGTTGCGGGAGAACGAGACCTCGCCGGTGGCCAGGTCCCAGTCCCAGGTCCCGGTGCGGGTAAGCTGCTCGATCCTGGCCACCCGGTCCTGCTCTGCCGTGGCGCCCGCCCCGGTGGCGGGCGTGGCCGTGCCGGCGGCGCCGGTGGGCTGCTCCCAGTCGGTGATGCCGGGCCAGCCGGTCTCGGGCTCGGCGGACGCCGGCGCGGCGGGCTGGGCGCTCGCCCTGGCCGCGTACACCTCGGTGAGGTCGATGAGCTCGTAGAGCACGAGGCCGTCGGCGAAGCCCTCGCCCGGCGGGGTGAGCTGCTGGCGGCGCAGCCGAAGCCACCGGCGCGAGCCGTCCGGCGCGGTCCACTCCGCCTCGACCGGGGGGCCGCCGGCCACGAGCCCGGACAACGGCAGCCGGGCCGCCGCGACGGCCGCCCGCGCCGCCGCCCGGCCCGGCCCGGACGGCTCGACGCCGACGGCGGCGGCCAGCGCGGCGTTGACCCAGACCACCCGGCCTTCGGCGTTCACCACCAGCAGGCCGACCGAGACGGCGTCAGCCACCAGTCCTGTCACCGCGGCGACCAACGCACCTCCCGCGCTGCCTGGCGATCTTCGAGTGTCCGGTGGGCCCCCGGGCGAGCGAGGCTCGGCCACTGCGGGGGTGCCTGCCTGGCCCGCGGGTCTGCCGGACCGACCGAGCCGGGCCGGCACGACCAGAAGCCGAGCTGGCAGACGCGGCCCCTGCGCGCCACCGTGCCTGTCGCCCCGTGCCTGCGCAGTCTAGCGGCAGTCGTCCGAGTACATTCCGTTAGACCCACGGCGACCCGAAAAAGGGCACCGGCGCCTGACCAGAACAGGCCAGGCCGGCCGGTGCCCCGGAAGCTTCGGTGAACGGCGCCGCGCGGCGCGCGCCCGCCCGCTAGTCGTGCTCGTGGATCTGCTGGGAGAGGTACTCGTTCGCACCGATCTGACGAATCAGTTCGAGCTGCGCCTCCAGCCAGTCGATGTGGCCCTCCTCACCGGTGAGGATCTCCTCCAGGAGGACGGCGGTGCCGATGTCGGACTTCGTGCGCGCCATGTTGATCCCCCTGCGCAGCGTCTCGACGTTCTCCAGCTCGCGGGCGTAGTCGAGCTCGAGCATCTCCGGCACCGTCTCGCCGGTACGCAGCGTGTGCAGCCGCTGCAGGTTCGGATGTCCTTCGAGGTAGAGCACGCGGTGAATGATCTTGTCCGCGTGCTTCATCTCATCGATGGACTCGTCGTAGTAGTGATCGGCCAGGCCTTCGTAGCCCCAGTGCTTCTGTATCCGGTAATGCAGGAAGTACTGGTTGATGGCGGTCAGCTCGTTGGTGAGCACCGCGTTGAGGATCTCGATGACCTCGTCATCGCCCCGGACCACTCGTTGGCCCTCCGTCTCATGTCCACGCGGCACGTGCCGCGCGGACATGGCGTGGCCGCCAGGGCCTGGTCACCGCCGCCCGGTCACCGCCGCGACTGCAGCCGCGAACCGACGACCGACCCGCCGCGGCCGTGGCACAGCAGGATTTCGGAGATTTCCTCGAGGCAGCCGCCGCACCCGGTACCGGCGTCGCAGCGCTCACCGATCTCCTCGGCGTCACGAGCACCGGCGTCGATTACGCTCCGCAGCGTCCGGTCGGAGACAGCAAAGCATGAGCAGACCAGCACCGCACCTCATTACGCGGGACGGGTCACCGCCTTCCAGCGCTGACCAGGCACTTCGTGTCCGGAATGGGGAGTCCTCCGCGTTGGCGCCACCGCTTAGCTAAGGCTTCCCTAACATCGACAGAGTGCCACGAGGGCCGGGTTAACGCAAGGCAACCTTACCTACCTCAGCTGTGATGCAGCCGGCATCGCCGGCCAGCTGGACAGTGCGTGGCGACCGTGCCGTCACCGTCCGGCCCCGGCACCGCGGCGCGAGCCCGACGGACGCCGAGCGTGCAGCACCTGCCACTGATCGTGACAGTGCTGTACCCCGGGATGCGGCGGGAACACCGGCGGTGGGCCCGCGGCGGGCGGTCAGGACGAGCCGGCGGGCGTGATCTCGACGCGGCGGTTGGCCGCGCGGCCGGCTTCGGTCGCGTTGTCGGCCACCGGCTGGTCCGGCCCGAGCCCGACCGCCCGCAGCACCTCGGCCGGGACACCCCGGCTGACCAGGTAGGCGGCCACCGCCTCGGCCCGGCTCATGGAGAGCGCGAGGTTGACCGAACGAGGCCCGGACGCGTCGGTGAACCCGGCGACGACCACCGGCAGCGTGCCCGAGCGGAGCGCCTGGGCCACACCGTCCAGCGCCGCCCGGTCCTCGGCCGACAGCAGCGTCCCGTTCACCGGGAAGGTGATCGCCCGGCCGGCGAGCGCCTCGGCCAGCGCCGCGCGCGCCGCCGCGGCGTCAGCCTCGGCCCCAGCGCCACTGCCAGCCGGGGTGCCGCTGCCCTCGGCAGGGGCGGCAGCGCCAGGGGTGGCCGCGCCGGCGCCGTCGGTGCTGACGACGGCCGCGGCCCTGGCGTCGGCCGCGACGGCTGCCGGGTCGACGACGAGCTGGTCGTCCACGGACATCGGGCCGGCGCCGGCGTCCTCGAGCGCGGCCGACACGGCGGCGGTCAGCACGGCGCGCGCCGCATCGTCGGCGACCGCGCCGGTGAGGGTCAGCCCGGTGGCGTCGACGGTGAGCGTGTGCGGGCCCGCCGTGCCGGTCAGCGCCGCCACCAGCTCGGCGAACGGCAGCGCTGCTGGGGCGGCGGTGTCGGGGTCGACCCGGATGTCGCCGCTGAGCCGCCAGGTGGTGGCCGCCGCGGCCGCCCCGAACAGTTCCGCCCGGCCGGGCAGGTCGGGCACGGTGGCGCGCACCGTCAGCCCGCCGGCGGCGACGGCGAGCACGACCGGCTCGGCCGGCCGGGTGGCGATGAGCACGTCGTCGCCGAGCCGGACGGAGCTGACCCCGCTGACCTCGGCCGCCTGCCGCGCCTGCGCGGCGGCCGCGGCGCTGGGGAAGCTGCCGTGCAGGGTGACCTCGGTGCCGTCGGCGGACGCGACGACGTCGGTGGCGCCCGTCCGGCGGACGGCCTCGGTCGCCCGCGCGGCCAGGTCGTCCTCGATCGGGCCCGCCAGCAGCCCGATCGCGGCCAGGGCCAGGACCAGCCAGGCGACCAGCAGCGACAGGACGAACGCGACCGGTCGGGGACGCGAGGCGTGCGTCACCGCGGGCAGGACCATGGACCGACTCCGAGCGGGCGTTGGC
>JADGHD010000411.1 GCA_019689615.1 Frankia sp.
GCACCGGACCCGTCGGCACCGGGCCGGGCGGGACCGAATTCATGGTCACCGGCCCCGTGGGCACCGGAGCCGCCGGGGGCGCGGCCGGTGGCGGGGTACCCAGGCCGGTGCCATAGGGCACCGAGCGCGGGTTGGTCACGTAGGGGTCGACCCGTGGCTGGGTCATGTACGGGTCGTGGTGGGGGTTCAGCGGGGTGCGCGGGCCGGTGCCGTACGGGTCGAGGCCGCCGCGCCGGTCGGCGATCTCCTGCTGGACGGTGCGGCTGCTGCCGGACCGGCGCCGCGGGCGCGGGATGTGGGGCTGCCGCGGCGGCTGTTCCCCCGGCTGGTGGTGCTGGTGGTGCTGGTGGTGGTGCGGGCGCAGCCGGGCGGCGAGCTGGCGGATCGGCCGGGGCGAGGTGATCTCGCCCTCGCTCGGCCGGGGCGGGGCCGGGCCGATCAGCTCGTGCACCGAGCGGACGACCTTCGGCTGGCGGGACCGGTCCTCGCCGCGGAACCCGGTCTCCAGCTCCCGGCCCTCCCACGACCAGGCGATCACGATCAGCCGGCCGGGGGCGGCCACCTTGCCGGCGTGCGCCCGTTCCAGCCGGGCGCCACGGACCGCCTCGCGCGGGATCCAGAAGGCCCGCCCGAGGCGGTCGACCTGCACCCCGGCCTCGTAGACCGTGACGTAGCCGCCCTGGCGGCCACCCACGCCGTGCGCGGCGAACCACTCCAGCCAGTGCCCGGCGTCGACCGTGCCCAGGTACATGCCGCGCAGCGGCGCCGCGAGCTGCACGCCCTTGTCCTCGGGCGGCACCAGCAGCTCCGGCAGGTCGTCCTCCTGCTGGGTGGCCCGGCGGCGCCACGCCTGGCGCAGCGCGCCGATCACGGCGACGAACAGCAGCAGGAAACCAATGGCCAGCAGCACGCGCAGGCCGGTCTGGTCACTCATCTGATCTTCCCGTCGAGGACCGTGGGCCGCCCGGCCAGGAAGGTCGCGTGCACCTGCCCCGGCAGGGTCATCCCGCGGTACGGCGTGTTACGGCTGCGGCTGGCGAGCCCGGCGGGATCGACAACCCAGCGCGCCTCCGGGTCGAACAGGGTCAGGTTCGCGGGGGCGCCGACCCCCATCGAACTCCTCGCGTCAACAGGTACATCAGGCAGCCCACCGATCCGGGCCGGGGCGAGCGACATCCGCTCCGCGACGCCGGCCCAGTCCAGCAGGCCGGGCTCGACCATCGTCTGGATCACCACGGACAGCGCGGTCTGCAGGCCGACCATGCCGGGCCGGGCCGCGGCCCACTCGGTGTCCTTGTCCTGCGGGGCGTGCGGGGCGTGGTCGGTGGCGACCGCGTCGATCGTGCCGTCGGCCAGCCCGGCGCGCAGCGCCGCCACGTCCTCGGCGGTCCGCAGCGGCGGGTTGACCTTGTAGACCGGGTCGTAGGTGGCCGCCAGCTCGTCGGTGAGCAGCAGGTGGTGCGGGGTGACCTCGGCACTGACCCGCCAGCCCTTCGCCTTGGCCCAGCGGATGATCTCGACGGAGCCGGCCGTGGAGACGTGGCAGACGTGCAGCCGGGAGCCGACGTGCCCGGCGAGCAGGGCGTCCCGGGCGATGATCGCCTCCTCGGCCACCGCCGGCCAGCCGGTCATCCCGAGCCGCGCCGAGCAGGACCCCTCGTTCATCTGGGCGCCCTCGGTCAGCCGCGGCTCCTCGGCGTGCTGGGCGATCACCCCGTCGAACGCCTTGACGTACTCCAGGGCGCGGCGCATCAGCAGCGCGTCGGACACGCAGTGCCCGTCGTCGGAGAAGACCCGCACGGCCGCGGCGGAGGTGGCCATCGCGCCGAGCTCCGCCAGCCGCTGGCCGGCCAGGCCGACGGTGACCGCGCCGACCGGGCGGACGTCGCAGTGGCCGGCTGACCGGCCGAGCCGCCAGACCTGTTCGACCACGCCGGCGGTGTCGGCGACCGGGTTGGTGTTGGCCATCGCGAAGACCGTGGTGTAGCCGCCGAGCGCGGCGGCCCTGGTGCCCGACTCGACGGTCTCCGCGTCCTCGCGGCCCGGCTCGCGCAGGTGGGTGTGCAGGTCGACGAAGCCGGGCAGGGCGAACAGGCCGTCGGCGTCGAGCACGTTGCCGCCGGCGACACCGGCGGTGGTCGGGGCGATGCCGCCGGCGCGGGCGACCTCGGCCACCCGCCCGCCCGCGAGCAGCAGGTCCGCCGGCTCGCCGCCGAGCGGGCGGACCGCCCGCAGCAGCCACGGCGCCGCCACCGTCGTCGTCACCTGTCCGCCACCTCCCCGTACTGGTCGTCTGGCTTGCGCTCGTCGGCGCCGGCGCCGCCCAGCAGCAGGTACAGGACGGCCATCCGCACGCTCACGCCGTTGGCGACCTGCTCGACGATCGTGGACCTGGCCGAGTCGGCGACCTCGGAGGCGATCTCCATGCCGCGCACCATCGGGCCGGGGTGCATGACGAGGGCGTGGCCGGGCAGGGTGGCGGCGCGGTCGGCGTCGAGGCCGTAGCGGCGGCTGTACTCGCGCTCGGTCGGGAAGAACGCGCCCAGCATCCGCTCCCGCTGCACCCGCAGCATCATCACGACGTCGGAGCCGGGCAGGACCGCGTCCAGGTCGTAGGAGACCGCCACCGGCCAGTCGGCGACGCCGTGCGGCAGCAGGGTCGGCGGGGCGACGAGGGTGACGTGCGCGCCGAGGGTGCGCAGCAGCCACACGTTGGACCGGGCGACCCGGGAGTGCAGGACGTCGCCGACGATCGTGACCCGCAGCCCCTCGACCGTGCCGAGGCGGCGGCGGATCGTGAACGCGTCCAGCAGGGCCTGGGTGGGGTGCTCGTGGGTGCCGTCGCCGGCGTTGACCACGCTGCCGCGGACCCAGCCGGCGAGCCGGTGCGGGGCGCCGCTGGCGGCGTGCCGGATGACGACCGCGTCGGCGCCCATGGCCTCCAGGGTCAGCGCGGTGTCCTTGAGGCTCTCCCCCTTGGAGACGCTCGAGCCCTTGGCCGAGAAGTTGATCACGTCCGCGGACAGCCGTTTGGCTGCCAGCTCGAAGGACGTGCGGGTGCGGGTCGAGTCCTCGAAGAACAGGTTCACGACCGTGCGGCCGCGCAGCGTCGGCAGCTTCTTCACCGACCGGTCGGACAGCCGCGCCATCTGCTCGGCGGTGTCCAGCACCAGCAGGGCGTCGTCGCGGCGGAGGTCGGCGGTGCTCAGCAGGTGGCGGTTCATCCGATGATCAGGACGGCGTCGGTGCCGTCGGTCTCGGTGAGGCGCACGGCCACGGACTCCCGGCGCGAGGTCGGCATGTTCTTGCCGACGTAGTCGGCCCGGATGGGCAGCTCGCGGTGGCCGCGGTCGACGAGCACGGCGAGCTGGACGGCGCGCGGCCGGCCGTACTCGGCGAGCGCGTCGAGCGCCGCCCGCACGGTGCGGCCGGAGTAGAGGACGTCGTCGACGAGGATCACCACCCGGCCGTCGACGCCACCGTCCGGGATGTCGGTGACGTGCAGCGGGCGGACCGCGCGCAGCCGCAGGTCGTCGCGGTACATGGTGGGGTCGAGCGAGCCGGCGGGCACGGCGGTGCCCTCGACCTCGCGGATCCGGGCGGCCAGGCGGGCGGCCAGCGGGACGCCCCGGGTGGGGATGCCGAGCAGCACGACGTCGGCGCCGCCGTTGGTCTTCTCCAGGATCTGGTGGGCCATCCGGCTGATGATCCGGCTGATGTCGGCCCCAGCGAGCACGGTCCGGGTGGCGCCGCCCTCTCCGCCGGGGTCCTCCCGGCCGGTGGTGGAGCCGTCTTCCGAACGGTGCGCTGACGAACTCGGCGTAGCCGAGGCCAAGGGTTCCCTCCTTCCCCGCCTCACGGGACGGTCCTTAAAGGAGTGGTCCGAACGACGGTACCAGGCATGCTGGCCGGTACCGGCTGTCACGGCCGGCGGCACGGCCAGAAGACACGGATGTCACCCCAGCCAACGCCGATCAGGCATGAAGGGGCGCGCCGACTGTACTCCCGGCCGCCCGCCCCGGCACTCTGCATCACCAGCCGGGCTTGGGTCAGCGACCCGCATCACAAGCCGTTACCGCGACCCGACGCGATCCCGGTACTGTCAGACGGCCGAATCCCTCGGCACAGTAACGCCCGGAGCGACGGCGGTGCTACAGAAAGTGGTACAAAGAAAGAGGCGACACGACCCCCCTCATGTCGGGTCGCAACCGTCTGGGCACTACTATCGGTAACCGCCGACGGCACGAGCCCTCGGCTCCAACTGATCGACCACGACAGGAGTGGGCACTCCGATGTCCGACTACGCGAAGGCGCTCGGTGCTCGGCTGCGGGCTATCCGCACCCAGCAGGGGCTCTCGCTGCATGGCGTGGAGGAGAAGTCGCACGGTCGGTGGAAGGCCGTCGTCGTCGGTTCCTACGAGCGTGGGGACCGCGCCGTCACGGTTCAGCGCCTGTCCGAGCTCGCCGAGTTCTACGGCGTCCCGGTGGGCGAACTCCTTCCCGAGGGTTCCACCGTCGCGCCGCTGGAGCAGTCTCCGCGCATCGTCCTTGACCTCGAGCGTCTCTCGCAGGTCCCGAAGGAGCAGGGCGGCCCGCTCGCCCGGTACGCGGCCACCATCCAGAGCCAGCGTGGCGACTACAACGGCCGGGTCCTTTCCATCCGCTACGAGGACCTCCGCTCGCTTGCGGTCATCTACGACACCTCCCCCAGCAAGCTGACCGAGCAGCTGGTCTCGTGGGGTGTTCTCTCCCCGGAGGCCGGCCAGGAGGCGGCGTCCTCCGACGTCTGAGGACGGCGTGCCCGCGCGGGCAGACGCAGACGGAAGACAGGTAGCGCAGCACAGCCCCGGGGGCCGGCGGTGCCGGCTCCTGGAAGCACTCGGCCGC
>JADGHD010000412.1 GCA_019689615.1 Frankia sp.
GGCATTGGTTGCCCCTGCGGGGCTGTGTGGCATTGGTTGCCCCTGCGGGGCTGTGTGGCATTGGTTGCCCCTGCGGGGCTGTGTGGCATTGGTTGCCCCGTTCGGGGCTGTGTGGCATTGGTTGCCCCTTCCGGGGCTGTGTGGCATGGGGAGTGCCGCGCACCGTCAGTTGACCGGAGCCAGGTCCTCGCGTAGTTCGGGGTCGAGGTCGCCGGATTCGCCGGTGGACGCGGCCCGGGAGCCGTAGATGACGATGTAGGCGAGGAAGAGCGCGAGGGCGAGCGCGCCGATGCCGATCCGGACCGCGGCCGGCAGGCCGGACGGGGTTACGAACGCCTCGATGAATCCGGAGACCGCGAGCGCGACCGCGAGGCCGATCGCGATCGACACGGCCGCCCGGCCCTCGGCCGCCAGCGCCTCGACCCGCCGCCGGTTGCCCGGCGCGATGATCGACCATCCGAGCCGCAGTCCGACCGCGCCGGCCATGAAGACGACCGTGAGCTCCAGCAGGCCGTGCGGCAGGATCAGCGTCCAGAACTGGCCGGCCTCGCCACAGCTGGTCATGTAGCCGCCGACCACGCCGAGGTTCAGCGAGTTGATGAACAGCACGCCCAGCGTCGGCAGGCCGAGCAGCACGCCCAGGGCGATCGCCTGCGCGGACACCCAGGCGTTGTTCGTCCAGACCCGGCTGGCGAACGACGGGGCCGGGTTCTCGCTGTAGTAGGACGCGAAGTCGTGGCTGCACAGCGCGGCCACGTCCGGCGCGGGGATCAGGTTCGTCCGGGCCGCGTCGTCGTTGAGGATCCACAGCCCGAAGCCCAGGGCGACGAGCAGGCAGCCGACGGTCGTGCCGATGACCCACCAGCGGCGGACGTAGAGTGCGGCGGGGAAGGTCACCACGAAGTACCGGCCCACCGCGTGCCAGCCGGGGTCGATCCCGCCGGCGACCGCCGCCCGGGCCCGGATCACGAGGCTGGACAGGTTGTCGACCATCGCCTGGTCGTGCGCCCGGCTTCGGATCACCGACAGCTGGGTGGCCACCCGCTGGTAGAGCTCGACCAGCTCGTCCAGCTCCTCCTCCGGCATCCGGCGCGGCCGGTTCGCCCGGTCGACGAGCTGGCGCAGCCGGATCCACTCGGGCCGGTGGACGGCCACGTATGCGTCGAGATCCATGTCACCGCCTGGTTTGTCTGGCGCCCTACTCTAGAGGCTTAGTCCAGGTGCGATCATGGCGCGTGGGCGGTCCCCGCCCGCGGGGTATCCCGGCTTCCCGGGCACCGTTTTCACCGTGGCCCGTCGACCGAGCATCCGGAGGCAACGGCGTGAACAGTTGGACCGGCCGCCGGTGAGCACGGCCACGGTGGCGCCGGCCGTCGGCCAGCCGGCCGGGCCGCGGGGCAGCCAGCTCGTCACCGGCGAGGCGGTGGCCGTCGACCTGCGGCCGGCCCGGCTCGGCTCCAGGATGATCGCGGCTCTGGTCGACCTGATCATCCAGTTCGTCACGCTCTGGTTCGCGATGGTCGGGGCGCTGCTGATCGTGCGGCCGCAGGACCCGGCGCTCGAGGTGGCCGTCGTCCTGATCGTGTACGTGGCGGTGATGCTCGGCTACCCGGTCGTCATGGAGACGTTCGCCCAGGGCCGGACGCTGGGCAAGATGCTCATGCAGCTGCGCGTGGTGCGGGACGACGGCGGGCCGATCCGGTTCCGGCACGCGCTGGTCCGCGGCCTCCTCGGGATCGTCGTCGAGCGGCCCGGGATCCTCTTCGGTGCGGTCGGCGTGATCGCGATGATGGTCTCGCGGCGCTCGAAGCGGCTCGGTGACCTCTTCGCCGGCACCGTCGTGCTGCACGAGTCCGTGCCGATGACCAGGGGCATGGTCCCGGTGGTCGCCCCGCCGCTGGCCGGCTGGGTGCGCCAGCTCGACCTGACCGGCCTCGACGACCAGTTGGCCGGCTCCGCCCGGCAGTTCCTCGGCCGGGTGCACGAGCTCGCCCCAAACGCCAGGGAGCGGATCGGCGCCGACCTCGTGGCAAGGTTCCAGGCCGTGGTCACGCCGCCGCCACCGCCCGGCACGCCCGGGTGGGCCTACCTGTCGGCGGTCCTGGCCGAGCGCACCCGCCGCTCCTACGCCCGGCTGGTGGTGGTCTCCCGGTCCCGCTACACGCCGGCCGACCTCGGCATCCCGGCAAAGTACCTGCCGCCGGAACAGCGCGCGGCGGCCGAGGCCGCCGAGGCGGCCAGGGCCTTCGCCCAGCAGCGCCGCCCCGCCCGGCGCTGACCGCAGGGCCGGCGGCGGCCGGCGCCGCCGGGGGCGCCGACGCGGCACGGAGCACGACCCCGCAGGCGCGCCAGCCGCCCGGCGGGCTACAGCCGGCCCAGGGACTTCAGCGACAGGTAGGCGTCGGTGACCGCCGGGGCGTAGTGGTCCGGGGCGGCGTCGACCACCTCAGCCCCGCGTCGGCGCAGCTCCTCGGTGAGCTGGCGGCGGCGCAGCAGCGTCTGCTCGGCGGCGGCGGCCGCGTAGACCGCGCGCACGTCGGCGCGACCGGTGGTCAGCTCCGCCAGCCGCGGGTCGCGCAGCGCCGCGACCAGCACCGTGTGCCGGCTGGTGAGCGAGGGCAGCGCCGGCAGCAGCGACTCCTCGATCACGGCCGGGACCAGCTCGGTGAACAGCACGACGAGCGAGCGGCGGCGGGTGGTGCGCAGCACGGTGCTGACGATGCCGTCGTGGTCCGCCTCGACGAGGGCCGGCTCCAGCAGGGCCATCGCCTCGCTCATCCGCGACAGCAGGTTCGCCTCGTTCGACTCCGGCATGACCAGCCTGGGCTCGCTGTCGTGGGCGATCAGGCCAACCCGGTCGCCCGCGCGCTGAGCGACCGCGGTCAGCAGCAGGGCGGCGTCCAGCGCATGGTCCAGCCGCGGCGCGTCGCCGACCCGGCCGGCGGAGGTGCGGCCGGTGTCCAGGACGCAGATCACGCGGCGGTCGCGCTCCGGGCGGAACGTCTTGACCACCACGCCGCCGCGCCGGGCGGTGCTGCGCCAGTCGATCTGGCGGACGTCGTCGCCGATCACGTAGTCGCGCAGGCTGTCGAACTCCGAGCCGGCGCCGCCGCCGCGGATCGCGACCTCGCCCTCGATCTCCTGCAGCCGGGCCAGCGCCGCCGGCAGGTGCCGGCGCGAGTTGAACGGCGGCAGCACCCGTACCTGCCACGGGCAGTAGTGCCGGCCCTGCCGGCCGGCCAGGCCGAGCGGGCCGAGGGAGCGCACGGTGATCCGGAACGGCTCCCGGTCGCCGCGGCGGGTCGGCCGCAGCCTCTGCTCCAGGAACCGGCGCTCACCCGCCGGAATCCGTACGGTGTGCACCGTTGGCCGGGCGCCGGCCGACGGCGGCCAGGCGTCCCGGATCTGCGCCCGCACCGTGCGCCGGCCGTCGTTGGTCACGGTCAGCACCAGCGGCACCGGCTCGCCCAGCCGGGCGCCGCGCGGGCCGGAGCGGCCGAACCGCAGCCCGCGCACCGCGCCGGCGAGCGCCAGATCGACCGCGACCAGCGTCACGATCAGCAGGTTGACCAGCCCGAGCGCGACGCCCGGTCGCGGTGACAGCGCCACTGCGACCGCCCCGACGACGGCGAGCAGCGCGACCCGTCCGGTGATCGCCATCGGCGGTCAGCGGGGGACCGGGACGGTGGCGAGCACCTGCTCGAGCACCACGTCCGCGGTGACGCCGTCGAGCTCGGCCTCCGGGCGCAGGCTGATCCGGTGGCGCAGGGTGGACCGCGCCAGCGCCTTGACGTCGTCCGGGGTGGCGTAGCCGCGGCCGGACAGCCACGCCCACGCCTTCGACGTCGCCAGCAGCGCGGTCGCGCCCCGCGGCGACACGCCGAGCAGCACCGACGGCGCCGCCCGGGTCGCCCGGGCGATGTCGACGATGTACGCCAGCACCTCCGGTCGCACCTGCACGGCCCGCGCCGCCGCCCGGGCGGTCGCCAGCTCCGCGGGGCCGGCGACCGGCTGGACCCCGGCCGCGTCCAGGTCGCCCGGGTCGAAGCCGGAGGCGTGGTGGGCGAGCACCCGCACCTCGTCGTCGCGTGGCGGCAGCGGCAGCGTCACCTTCACCAGGAACCGGTCCAGCTGCGCCTCGGGCAGCGGGTAGGTGCCCTCGTGCTCGATCGGGTTCTGGGTCGCCAGCACCGCGAAGGGGGTGGGCAGCGGTCGCGGGGTGCCGTCGACGCTGACCTGGCGCTCCTCCATCACCTCCAGCAGCGCCGCCTGGGTCTTCGGCGGCGTGCGGTTGATCTCGTCGGCTAGCAGCAGGTTCGTGAAGACCGGGCCCTCGCGGAACGAGAACCGGGCCGTGCGCGCGTCGTAGAAGAGCGAGCCGGTGACGTCACCGGGCATCAGGTCCGGGGTGAACTGCAGCCGCTTGGTGTCCAGCGACAGCGCTCTGGCCAGCGTGCGGACCAGCAGCGTCTTGGCCACGCCGGGCACGCCCTCGAGCAGCGCGTGGCCGCGGCACAGCAGCGCCACCACCAGGCCGGAGACGGCCGCGTCCTGGCCGATGACGGCCTTGGCCACCTCGGAGCGCAGCCGCAGCAGCGCCGCCCTGGCCGCCTCCGCCTCCTCCGGCGGCGGGCCGGCCGGAGGCGTTGGGATCGCGACGATCGGCACCGGCCCGGTGTGGCGCGGCGGGGGCGGCGGCACCGGCGCCGGATGCGGCGGCGCCGTCTGCGGATGCGGCGGCGCCGTCTGCGGATGCGGCATGGACGACGGCGGCGGATGCGGCACGGATGGCGGTGGCGGATGCGGAACGGACGGCGGTGGCGGCGCCGTGGGCGGGTGCGGCGCGCCCGGGATGCCGGCCGGCGGCGGGGGGTAGGCCGGGTAC
>JADGHD010000413.1 GCA_019689615.1 Frankia sp.
GCCGTGCGCAGCAGGAGGTCGATCACGGCGGGCGCGCCCAGGTCCGGGTGCAGCGCGCGGACCAGCGCCACCACCCCGGAGACGATCGCGGTCGCGTTGCTGGTGCCGTCACCGGCGGCGAAGCCGCGGTAGGACAGGTCGCTGGGCAGGGCCACCCGGATGCCGGCGGCCGGTGCGGCCAGCACGGCCTGGGCGCCGGTGGCGCTGCCCGACCAGAACTCGCCGTCCGACTGGTAGCCGGTGACCGCGATCACGCCGGGGATGTTGGCCGGGGCGATGATCGTCTCGTCGCCGGCGTCCCGGTTGCCGGCCGCGGCGACCACGATGACGTCGTGGTCCATGGCGTAGGTGACGGCGGACCGCTCGAGCGGGGATGGCGCGCCCGCTGACCCGAGCGAGAGATTGATCACCTGTGCGCCCAGGTCGGTGGCCAGCCGGATCGCCTGCGCCACCTCGGTCGTGTCGAGCTCCGCGCCGAGCGAGATCGGCAGGATCTTCGCGTCCGGGGCGACGCCGATGATCCCGGTGGAGCGGCCGTCCGGGCCGCTCGCCCGGCCGGCGATCAGGCTCGCCATCCCGGTGCCGTGCCCGGTCGAGTCGGAGTCGCGCATCCCGTCGGGGGCGGCGTCCTCACCGAAGCCGGCGCCCGGGATGACCCGGCCGGCGAGCGCCGGGTGGGAGGCGTCCACCCCGCCGTCGATGACGGCGACGGTGACCCCCTCGCCGGTGGACAGCCCGTGCGCCTGGGTGAGCCGCAGCGACTCCGCGTACCACAGCGAGGGGACCGCGCGCTGCTCCCGGTCCCGGTCCGGCGGCGGCGCCGGCTTGGCGAGGGCCGTCCCGGGCAGGGCGGCCATGCCGGCGGCCACCATCGCCGCGACCGCCGCCGCCACCACCCGCCGGCGGGCACCGCGGGCTCCGTTGACCCAGCCGACGCTCATCGCCCTCGCCTGCCCACGATCCGGAATGACCGGGGCAGTTTTCCATAGAGCCAGTCAGCGCAGTAGGAATCGTCCCGATACTGACATCCGCCGCGCCCGGGTCACGGCGTGGCCGGCCTGGTGCGCGCGACCGGGCGTCAGGGCTTGGGTGGGCCCATGAGCAGGCCCTTGATGTAGGCGGCGTGCTCCTGCGCCGTCGTCGTCCTACCGCGGGCGCGCGAGAGCACGGTGCGCCCGGCGTACCCGGCGACCAGCATCGAGCGCATGGCGTTCACCTTGCCCGGGGCGTTGTGCTTGCGCAGGTAGCGGACCATGGAGGCGCCGCGCATCTGCAGCATCCAGGTCTTGGCCGCCCCGGAGCCGCCGGCCCCGTGCGGCACCAGCAGGTCGGTGCGCAGCTTCTGCTTCAGCCCCGCCTCGCGGATCGCCCGGCCGAGCGCCATGTCCTCGTTGTAGACATAGAACGTCTCGTCGAAGGCGCCCAGCTCGAGGAAGGTCTTGCGGCGCACGGCCATGCAGGCCCCGGTCAGCCACTCCGGCTCCAGCTCCCGGCCAGGGGTCGGCCGGGCGAACAGCCCCGATCGCGGGGCCACCTTGTGCGCGCCGAGGACGTGCATCAGCACCCGCCGCGGCGTCGGCTCCCAGCCGCCGTTGCCGAGCTCCGGCCGGCCGTCGTGGCCCTTCATGGTCGCGGCGCTGGTCACCAGCGAGCTGTCCGCGCGCAGGTCGTCGACCAGGGCGTCCATGATCTCGATGGTCGGCCGGCTGTCCGGGTTGCCGAGGATCACGTACTCGTACCGGGACGAGCGGATGCCCATGTTGGCGGCCTTGGCGAAGCCCTTGCCGCCGCCGGAGTCGAGGTAGCGGCTGTTCGGCCGGTCGACGAGCAGCTCCTGGACCTTGTCCGCACCCCTGGCGTTGTCGATGACGACCATCGGCAGGTCCTCGGGGAGGGTGGCGAGCATCTGCTCAAGCTGCCCACGGCTGTGGTAGCTGACGATGACGACCTCGTACTCCCAGCGCCTCATCGCGGGCTGCTCCTCGTTGCTCACTCGGCCGGCCCTCCCAGCGGCGGCAGGATGATCGGCCCGGTCATCGCGGCGTCCCGCAGGTCCGCGAGCCCGGTCACGCCGTTGCCGATCTGGCCGCCGTAGCGGACGGTGGAGCCGTTCGCCTGCTCCACGGCCGGCTCGCCGGCCTCACCGGCTTCGCCCTCGACACCGGCCGAGCCGCCGCCGGGGAGCTGGTGCTGCTGCCCGCCGAGCGCGACCCGCTCCGGCTTCGGCCACACCGCCGGGCGGTCGTGGGCCAGGAACCGGCGCACCCCGCCCAGCGCGACCGCCTGCAGGAAGAACACCTGGGCGAGCAGCCGGGCCGGCCCGGGGAGCTGGCGGCCACGGGAGAGCGCGATCGTGCTGGCCACGCCGGCGGCGTTGCCGAGCAGGAAGATCCGGGCGCCCCAGCTGTGCCGGGCCGCCGGGACGCTCATCGCCACGAGGCCCACGTGCGCGACCGGGCCGAACGACGAGCGCACCAGCCGGTGCCCCCACAGCTGCGGGGTGACCGGCAGCGCGCCCGGGACCAGCGCCTCCCGCCGCCGCCAGAGCATGTCCAGGTTCCCGGCGACGATCCGGGTCCGCCGCTCCCACTCGTCGCTGTAGCTGGGCGCGGAGGTCTCGACGGAGTACGCCTGCGGCTCGTAGACCACCCGCAGGCCGCCCTCCAGCACGTCGAGCGCGAGCCAGGCGTCGTCGACCGCGGTGTCCGCGGGCAGCGGCCGAAACGCCGAGCGGCGGAACGCGAGCATCTCGCCGACGACGCCGATGGTGGCGCCGGTCGCCGACTCACGGCGCTTCAGCCAGGACTCGAACTTCCAGTAGAAGCCCTGCGCGCCGTCCGGGTCGTCGACCCGCTTCTCGCCGGCCACAGCGCCGATGGTCGGGTCCGCGAAGTGCCGCATCGCCATGCGCATCGCCTGCGGGGCGAGCTCGGCGTTCGCGTCGGTCAACATGACGATCTCGTTGGTGGCGGCACTGACGCCACGGTTGACCGCCCGCGCCTTGCCCAGCCGCTCACCGGAGTGCAGTACCCGGACGCCCGGCCGGCGGGCCGCCTCGGCCGTCTCCTCGTCGTCCGCGACGACGATGATCTCCATCAGGCCCGGGTAGTTCGTGGAGGTCAGCTCGTCGAGCTTGGCCCCGATGACGGCCGCCTCGCGGTAGGCCGCGACGACGACGCTGACCGAGGGCCACTCCTCGGGCTCCGGTGGTTCTTCCGGCGCCAGGTCACGGCTCTTCCATCCGATGTAGATCGGATACAGAACGTGACCGTAGACGGTGGCCGCCCCGAGAACCGCGACCGTGATCCCCCGGCCGAGGGCTCGCACTCCTGCCATGGCCGATAACCGTAACCGTGCACGGCGCGTGGCCGACCGAGGGGGCACTCGCGTGCCGGGTCACGACGTCACACGGGGCCGAGCGTGGCGATACGGCGAGTAACCACGGGTGCCGAAGCGGGGCGGCATCGCGCGGTAACGAGGCCGGGCTGTCGGAAACGGGTCACCGGGGTGGCGGCTACAGTGTGCGCCGTGAGCGATGCCGAGCGCTGGATCGTGGTCGTCGAGGAGCCGTTCCTCCCGGCGGACGCCGGCGGTCGGGTGGAGACGTTCAGTTTCCTGACGGCCGCGGCGAGCGCCGGAATCCGGATGCAGGTGCTGGTGCCCTCCAGGACCGAACTCGACATCGACGCGTACGAGCAGGCGGTTCCCGGGTCCGCGGTCATCCGGCTGCCCCGGGACGACAGCCCACGCGCCCACCTGACCGCCAAGCCGTTCATGCACGCGTCCCGGCCGGTCGGGCCGCTGCGCCGGGCCCTGCAGACCACCCCCCGCCGCGCCGACGCCGTCATCAGCTACAGCTGCCGGTGCTCGCACCTCGGCGAGGAGATCGCCCGGATCTGGCGGCTGCCGCACCTGGTCCGGGCCCACAACATCGACTCGGAGTTCTTCCGCGTGCTCGCCCGCACCTCGACCGGCCCGCGGGCGGCCGCCTACGAGCTGGAGTACCGCAAGCTGCGGATCGCCGAGCACTCGATGCACCACTCGCCGCTGATCAGCGCGATCGCGGACATCTCGCTCGAGGACCACCTGTGGCGCAGGGAACGGGCGAGCATCCCCACGTTCCACCTGCCGCCGTTCCTGCCGGTCGGGGCGCTCGCGGCCGGCGCCCAGCCACCGGTCCCGGCCCAGGCGGCCAAGCCCAGGCCGGGTGTGCTGGTGTTCGTTGGCTCGCTGGACACCCCGACGAACATCGAGGCGCTGCGCTGGTTCCTGGGCGGGTGCTGGCCGAGCATCCGGATGCGCCACCCGGAGGCCGCCTTCCAGGTGATCGGGCGGCGGCCGGAGCCGGGGCTGGCCGACTGGCTCGGCGGCTTCGCCGGCGTCGAGCTGCACACCGACGTGCCGAGCGTCGACGGCTACGTGGCCGACGCCACGCTGTCGGTGAACCCGATGCAGTCCGGCTCCGGGGTGAACATCAAGGCGGTGTCGTCGCTGGCCCTGGGCACCCCCGTGGTCAGCACCAGGACCGGCAGCCGCGGGCTGGGCTGGCAGCCCGGCACCCACCTGCTGGTCGCGGACGAGCCGGCGGCGTTCACCGACGCGGTGTGCGGGCTGTTGGCCGACCCGCTGCGGGCGGCGGCGCTGGGCGCGGCCGGGCGCGCGTACGTGCTGCGCGAGCTCGACCACGGCAGCCTGATCCGCCGCATCCGGGAGCACCTGTTCCCGGCCCCGAGCGAGCCGACCGTCAGCATGGTCCCGGCGGCCCGCCGGATGTCCGCCGACCAGGCTTCCGCGAGCTAGCGTCCGCGAACTGGGCGCCCGCGAGCTGGGCGCCGGGCAGCCGGG
>JADGHD010000414.1 GCA_019689615.1 Frankia sp.
AGGTCTCCTGAGATTCCGCCGTCGGCGACGGGCGATGTGAGCTGGCGGATGGAACTGCTTTCCGCGGGGCCGAGTCCCGGGTCGTCGCCGGCCTGACGCTCACCCTCCTGTGCTGGGCCGCGTGGTCAGGTCTCACCGCCCGCCCTCGCCCAGGCTGACCCGCCTTGCCGTCCCGGCGTCGTCGTGGCCCGCCACCGACAGCCGAAGCGAAAGCCGCCGGCGCCTGGCTCAGGGCCCGCGGCTCCTCTGGAGCCGCCGCCGGCGCATGGCTCACGGCCCGCGGCCCCTTCTGGAGCCGCCCTTCATCGAGGCGGGACGTGGTTGAGAGAACCGCGATGCGGGTGGGCCGAGCACCCCGCTCGGCCCACCCGAGGGTGGTCACTGGGTGGCGACTGGCTCCTTGGCGAAGCGTTCCTCGAGCTCGCGCTTGAGGAGCTTGCCGGTCGCCGAGTACGGCATCTCGGTGACGAACCGGATGTGGGCCGGGACCTTGAAGCGGGCCAGGGTCTTGCCGGCCCAGGCCTTCATCTCCTCGGCGGTCGCCTCGGCGCCTGGCTGCAGCAGGATCACGGCCATGACCTCCTGGCCGAGCTCGCGGTGCGGGACGCCGATGACGCCCACGTCGGCCACGGCCGGGTGCTCCAGGAGGCGGTTCTCGATCTCGATGGGGTAGATGTTCTCGCCGCCGCGGATGATCATGTCACGGAGGCGGCTCTCCATGTAGATCAGGCCGTCCTTGACGTGGCCGTAGTCGCCGGTTCGGTACCAGCCATCGCTGTCGAGGACCTTGGCGGTGGCCTCCTCGTTGTCCCAGTAACCCAGGAAGTTACTCGGGCAGCGGATGCAGATCTCGCCGATCTCGCCGTCCGGCAGCTCGTCGCCGTCCGGGCCGACGATCTTGAGATCGACCGTAGGGCTCGCCACGCCGAGGGAGGTCGGGTTCTCCCGCAGGCGGCGGCCCCCGGTCGTGGCGCCGATGCCGGTGGTCTCGGACATGCCGAAACCGGAGCCGATCGAGCGGCCCGGCAGCAGCTCGTCGATCAGCCGGATGATCTCCGGCGAGAGCACCGCGCCGCCGCACCCCATGTTGGTGACGCTGCTGAGGTCGTACTTCGCCAGGTCGGGATGCTCGACCAGGCGGAGCAGCTGCGTCGGGACGGCGGCCCAGCTGGTGACCCGGTACTTCTGGGTGAGCTCCAGCTGCATGCCAGGGTCCCACTTGCCGGGCGGCGGGAACACCATGGTCATGCCGTTGTACGGCGCGTGCCCGAGCAGCGGGCCGATCCCGGAGATGTGGAAGAACGGCCCCACCTGGAACGAGACCGGGTGCGGCGGCGCGGCCTGCTGGCCGCCCTGCCCGCCCGCACCTGCGGCCTGGGCGCCACCGCCACCGCCGCCCTCGGCGGCCGCGGCCATCTGGTCGAGGATCATCTGCGCGGCGCCGCGCAGGGCGGCGTCGGGGCCGAAGTTGACCATGCCGCGGTGGGTGATCACCGCTCCCTTGGGACGGCCGGTGGTGCCGCTGGTGAACAGGATCGACAGCGGGTCGTCCTCGTGCAGGTCGGGGCAGAGCGTGGGGATCGTCGCCCCGAGACGCTGCGCCTCCTCGCCGGCGAGCGGCTCGGGCAGCGCGTTGAACAGCACGTCGAACAGCTGGATCGGCGGCATGTCGTCGCCGGCCAGCTCCGGCAGGCCCTCCAGGCGGGCCAGCCGCCGCTCGTCACCGAAGACCACCTTCGGCGCGGTCAGCTGGATGCCGTAGACCAGCTCGGGGCCCGTCCACCAGCCGTTGAGGCCGACACCGATGGCGCCGAGGGAGACCGCCGCCCACAGCGTGACGGCGTACTCGACGCTGTTCGCGCCGACGATCCCCACCCGGTCGCCCTTGCGGATGCCGTAGGAGTCCCGCAGGACCTGCGCGGCCTGCACCACGCGGGCGGCGACCTCCGCGTACGTCAGCTCGACGTGCGGGAAGACCAGGTAGGGGCGGTCGGGGTGCCGCTCGTTCGCGCCGGCCAGCAGGGCTGGCACGTGCGGCGCGCGCCTGGCGAAGACCGTCATCTCCACCCCGCGCACCGACTCGCGGGTCAGTTCGAACGGCGCGCCGGGCCCCATAAGCATCGTCCGGACCTGCTCCGGTAACGCATCGCCATCAGGCCAACGCAGCATCTCGCCGCCCCTCATCGTCCGTGATCTTGCGATGGATATTTGATCCATTCTGGACCATTCTGAGCGAGGGGCCGCTCCGAGGCAACGGACGGGGGCCGCACTGATCATCGCACAGCCGCCACGCGCGAGGTGGCGGGGGTCGTCCGGTCAGCGGCCACCAGCGGACGACGGGTCGGCGCCGGGGGCGCCGGTGCCAGCCGCCCCCCTGGCCGGCACCCGCGGCCTCGCCGGCCGCCGCTGCCCGCTGCCCTGCGCGGGCACCCGGACCGGGCCCACCGGGCTCGCGACGAAGCACGCCTGGCCGGCGAACAGGTCGGGGCGGTGGCGCAGCGCCCACCGGTCGGCCCGGTCGAGCACGTCCGCCGGCAGCACGTCGCGCAGCCGCCACCACGGCAGGCCGCCGGTCGCCCGCTGCGCCCGGATCGCCAGCCCCGCGGACTCGACCAGCCGCCTGGCCGACGTCACGGTGAAGAACCGCAGGTGGGTGGCGTCCATCAGGCCGGTCTCGGTGTACTCGAACCGGCCGCGCAGGAACTCGGCGCGCTGGCGGTAGTGCAGCACGTTCGGCAGCGCGACCGCGATCCGCCCGCCCGGCGCGAGCACCCGGCGCGCCTCGGCCAGCAGCGCCGCCGGGTCGGCGAGGTGCTCGAGCACGTGCGACAGGACCACCAGGTCGAACGGCCCCGCGGCGGCACCCGGCGCCGGGTCACCGGCGGGCGTTCCCTCACCGGCCGCGAACGGCAGGCCGGCGGTCAGGTCGGCGAGGACGACGGCCGCGCAGTGGGCGGCGGCCGCGGCGCCCTCGGCCGGGTCGATGGTCACGCCGGTGACCCGCCAACCACGCTGAGTAAGCAACCGGGCGTTGTCGCCGGCGCCGCAGCCGCAGTCCAGGGCGCGGCCCGGCGGGATGTCGATCAGGTCGACGAGGGCCCGGTTGCCCGCGTTGCGGTAGCGCAGGCCCTCGTCCCCCCCGGTGCGGCTGGCACCGGCATTCGTGCTGGTAGTGGCGCTGGCGGCAGGGCTGGCACCGGTGGCCACCCGAGCGCCCGCGCCGGCGGCGGTCGTCCCTGCGTTGTCCACGGCTGGGACGGTAGGAGCGGGCCGGGCGGTAACGGCGGCTCGGCCCGATTCCGCCGGGCGATGTCGGCGTGCCGTGGCGACGCTCCCCCACTACGCCAGCCCGCCACTTAGAGTGACCGTCCGTGTTCTCTTCGAATCGACTCGACATCGGGGCCGAGAACGAAGCCGGAACCGGGTCCGACGCCGGCCCCGGCGCCAGGGCCGGCTACCCGCCACGAGTGCTGCTGCTCGCGCCATCCCGCGGGCTCGGTGGCGGCATCGAGCGCTACCTCGGCTTCGTCGAGGAGCGGCTACGGACCGGCGGCGCCGACGTCCAGCGGCTGGACCTGCGCAGCCCGGGCACCCTGCCGGGCGTCGGGGCGCGGCTGCGGTTCACCGCCGCCGCCATGCGCGCCGCCCGCCGCACGGCTCCGCTGGACGCAGTGCTGGCCGGGCACCCGAACCTCATCCCGGTGGCCGCGGCGGCCGCGACGCTCGGCCAGGCCCGCCGCGCGCCGGTGATGTTCTACGGCACCGACATCTGGGTCCGCCGCCCGCTCGGTCGGGCGCTGGTCACCCGGCACCGGGCGCTGTACCCGCTGACGATCAGTTCGTTCAGCGCCGGCGCGCTGGCCGAGCTCGGGGTGACGCCGGTGCTGCGGCCGGGGATCCCGCCGGCCTGGCGGGCCACGCTGCTGGCCGCCGGGGCGCGGGCGGCGCGCACGGTCCGCCAGCCCGGGCCACCGACCCTGCTGAGCGTCTTCCGGCTCAGCGACGTCGACTGGGCGGGCAAGGGGCTGCCCGCGCTGCTGGCGGCGCTGCCGGCGGTGCGGCGCGAGGTCGGCCCGGTCCGGCTGGTGGTGGCCGGGCGGGGCCCGGCGCCCGAGGCGATGCGCCGGGCGGTGGCCGCGGCCGGCGACGTGGAGCTGGTGGAGTCGCCGGACGACAACGAGCTGGCCTGGCTGTACGCCACCGCGGACCTGTTCGTGCTGTGCACCCGCACCCGGCCGGGCCGCAGCGGCGAGGGCTACGGCATCGTGCTCACCGAGGCGCAGCTCGCCGGCTGCCCGGTCGTCGGGCCGGTCTCCGGCGGCGCCCGGGACGCCTACGTCGACGGCGTCACCGGCGCGACCCCGGGCGACGAGTCCCCGGCAGCGCTGGCCGCGGTGCTCACCGACCTGCTGACCGACCGGGCCCGGCTGGCCAGGATGCGCCGCCGCGCGGCCGAGTGGGCCCGGATGGCGACCGAGCCGGCCGAGCACGCCCGGGCCGTGTTCACCGCGATCCTCGGCGCGCCACCGCCGGCTCCGCTGACCGAGCCCGCCGCCGCGCCGGCCACCGGGCCGCAGCAGCCGCACCTGCCCCAGCAGCAGCCGCTGTGGCCGCAGCCGCCCGCCCGGCCGGCCACCCAGGCCACGGCCCGCGAGCCAGGCGGCTGGGGTGGCGCCGACCCGGCGGCCGCGCGGGTGCCCGCGCCGGCCAGCGCGACCGACGCGGCCGGGCCGGTGCCGCGCCCGGCGGTGCCGGTGGCCCGGGCCGCCCGGCTCGACCCGCGGGCCGGCGCCGGGCCCGCCCGCGCGCGCCGCCCCCCGGCCCGCCCCCCCCGCAACCGC
>JADGHD010000415.1 GCA_019689615.1 Frankia sp.
CCGTGCTGGCGGCGACGGGACGAAGGGCACCGCGCTGGCGGCAGCGGCCGTTGGCCGCCCTTCAGCGCGGGCGACAGCCAGGCCCGGGCCGGGCACCCGGCCGGGCAGGCGGAACGGGACGTCCGATGGGCAGCGGCCGACGGACCGCGTGGCCCGGGCGGCGCGGCCACGGGGGGCCGTCGGACGGGGTCGGCTGGCCGGGGTCAGCGGCCGAGGTAGGCGCCGTTCGCCTCCAGCCGCCGCTGCAGCTCGGCGACGTCGACCGCCGCCGCGAGCACCGGGCCGCCACCGGACGGGGCGAGGGAGATCGCCAGGTCGGCCGCGGTGCCGGCAGCCTCGCCCATGGCGAAGCACGGGCCGGTGACCCGGGCCGAGGACTGGCCGCCGTGGGTCATCGAGGCGCACCGGCCGATCACGTACAGGTTGGTGACGCGGCGCGGCAGGATCATCCGGAACGGGAGCTGGTTGAACCCGCGGGACGGCTCGCCGTCCGGCCCCGGCCGCTGCCAGCGGAAGTCGACGGTGCCGGCGACGTGCTCCTCCACCGGCCAGCCGTTGACGCCGATCGTGTCCGGGAAGTCGGCGCAGCCGACCACGTCCTCCTCGGTGAGCTGGTAGGGGCCGATGATCCGACGGGTCTCCCGGATGCCGATCTGCGGGGCGATGTCGACGATGTAGGAGTCGGAGAAGCCGGGGGTGCGCTCCCGGATGAAGGTGAAGGCCTCGAACACCTGCGCGCGGCCCTGCAGCTCGCCGCGGGTGAGCTGGTCGACGTCGGTGCCGTCGATCGGGCTGCCGTCGGCGTTGGACAGCTGGGTGAGGTTGGCCCGCCATTCCAGCGGGTTGCGCTGCGGCCGCACGATCGGCTTCTTGCGCGGGAACTTGTGCGTCCCGGCCCGCTCGGCCTCGTCCATCAGCCGCTCCACGGTGCGCCATGGCGCGGGGCCCGCGGCGGAGACGTCCACCCCGTTGATCCGGAACATCAGCGACGGGTAGAGCATCTCCGGCGTCTTCTCGAACGGCGCGCCGGACCAGGCGGCGACGTCGGCGTCCCCGGAGGCGTCGATGAACAGCCGGCCGCGCACGGCGGCCCGCCCGGACTTCGTCTCGATGAGCACCGCGCCGATCTGGGCGTCGTCGGCCATCACCACGCCGGCCGCGAGCGCGTGGAAAAGGATGCGCGCGCCGGAGGAGGTCACCAGCTCGTCGGCGGCGATCTTGTAGGCGGAGATGTCGAACGCCTGCGCCTGGATGCCGTCGTTGATGGTGAGGTGCGGGGCGTTCAGGCCGTCCATTTTCTCGAGCCGGTCGAGCAGCTCGTCGGCGAGGCCGTGAATCACCCGCTGGTGCTCGCCGTAGACCTTGGCGTGCAGCCCGCAGAACGTGGACAGGCCGCCGGCGGTGCCGGCGCCACCCAGGAACCCGTACCGTTCCAGCAGGATCGTCGAGCGGCCGGCGCGCGCGGCCGCGGCGGCGGCCATCAGCCCTGCCGGCCCGCCACCCACCACGACGACGTCGAACTCGCCGTGGACCGGGGTACGCCGGGCCGGCTCGATGACCTCTGGCCGGGCGGACGCGGCCGCCTGCGTCGCCGACAGGTTCGCCACCTCGGTCACTTCTCGCTGGGCAGGGCGATCCGGCCGACGGTGTACGGTGTGCTGGCCAGCGCGTCCGTCATGATCGCCTGCATGATCTCGGCGGGCACCAGGCAGTCCGCGCAGGCGTCCGGCCCGGCGAGCACCTCGACCGACAGCCTCGTCCCGTCCTCGACCGTCCAGCGCAGCTCGTACCCGTCAGCGCCGAGCACGTCCCGCAACCCGGCCAGCGCCGTGTCCACCTGCGCCGTGTCGACCGTCGCGTCGTCCATCCGCGTCGTTCCCTTCTTCCCGCCCCGGCCGGGTGGCCGTGGCTTCAGAAAAACACGTCGTCCGTTCCGTGGACAACATTGTGAACAGTCTGGAAGTTCCCCACGGCCGATGCGGCAACGCGACCTAGGTCCTTTGACGTATCTCGGTGGCCGGACTCTCGTCGCCGGGCGGGTGCGGGCAGATACTCCGCACGGTTGATTGCGCCCGCAAGGAGGTCGGCCCGTGCCAGTGAAGACCCAGGCCGCGGTGTTATGGGAGTACGGCCAGGACTGGCGGATTGAGGAGCTGGAGCTGGACGACCCCAGGGAGGGGGAGGTTCTCGTCCGGCTGGCCGCGTCGGGGATGTGCCACTCCGACGAACACGTCCGCGTCGGCGACCTGCCCCTGGAGGCGCTGCCCGCGATCGGTGGGCACGAGGGCGCCGGAATCGTGGAGAAGGTCGGTGACAACGTCACCTCGGTGAAGCCGGGCGACCATGTCGTGCTCAGCTTCATCCCCGCCTGTGGCCGCTGCCCCAGCTGCGCGGCCGGCCACCAGAACCTGTGCGACGAGGGCGCCGGCATCGGCGTGGGCCTGCAGGCCGACGGCACGTCGCGCCACCACGTCCGCGGCCATGACGCCCGGCTGATGTGCATGCTCGGCACGTTCGCGCCGTACACGGTCACCCGGGAGAGCTCGGTCATCAGGATCGACGAGAGCATCCCGCTGGACAAGGCCGCGCTGGTCGGCTGCGGCGTGACCACCGGCTGGGGCACCGCCGTCTACGGCGCCCGGGTGAGCGCCGGCGAGACCGTCGTGGTGATGGGCATCGGCGGGGTCGGCGCGAACGCCGTCCAGGGCGCCAGGGTCGCCGGGGCATCCAAGATCATCGCAGTCGACCCGTCCGAGTGGAACCGCGAGCAGGCGAAGATCTTCGGCGCCACCCACACCTACGCCAGCGCCGCCGAGGCCCGGGCCGCGCTCGTCGACCTGACCAGGGGCCGGATGGCCGACGCCTGCCTGATCACGGTCGGCGTCGTCACCGGCGAGATCATCGGGGACGCGGTCTCGCTGGTCGGCAAGCTCGGCCGGGTGGCGCTGACCTCGCTCGGCGACACCACCGACACCAGGGTCACGCTGTCGATGTTCGAACTGACGGCCTGGCAGAAGACCCTGGTCGGCTGCCTGTTCGGCAACGCCAACCCGCGCTACGACGTGCCCCGCCTGCTCGAGCTCTACCAGCAGGGCGACCTGCTGCTCGACGAGCTGATCACCAGGACGTACACCCTCGACCAGGTCAACCAGGGCTACGAGGACATGCGGGCCCACCGCAACATCCGCGGCCTGATCCGCTACGACTGACGACTTCGCGCCAGCGGCCCGCGGCGGCCGGGCCGGACGGGGCGGGTGCCCGCGCCACCCCACGCCATACACCGGGACAAACGACGGAGAGGTCGGCACCGATGACGACGCAAGGGCAGCTGCTGATCGGCGGCGAGTGGACCGCCGGGACGAAGGGCTCCACCTTCGACACCCGCGACCCGGCGACCGGTGAGGTGATCGGTACCGCCATCGAGGCCACGTCCGCCGACGTCGACGCCGCCGTCGAGGCGGCGCGGCGGGCGTTCAACGACCCGGCCTGGCGGGACATGACGCCGGCCGCCCGGGGCCGGCTGCTGTGGCGGATCGCCGACCTGATCGAGGAGAACGCCGCCGAGCTGGCCCAGCTCGAGAGCGCCGACCAGGGCCAGTCGGTCGGCTTCGCCACCGGCACCATGCACGGCGCGGCGGAGATGTTCCGCTACTACGCCGGCTGGCCCACGAAGATCACCGGCGTCACCAGCCCGGTGTCCGTCCCCGGCATGCTGCACTACACCCGGCGCGAGCCGGTCGGCGTCTGCGCGCTGATCACGCCGTGGAACTTCCCGCTGGCGATCGCGGTGTGGAAGCTCGCCCCGGCGCTGGCCACCGGCAACACGGTCGTGCTCAAGCCGGCCGAGCAGACGCCGCTGACCACGCTGCGCCTGGGCCAGCTCCTGCTGGACGCAGGCGTCCCGGCCGGCGTGGTCAACGTCGTCACCGGCGGGCCCGAGGTCGGCAAGGCGCTGGTCAACCACCCCGGCGTGGACAAGGTGTCGTTCACCGGGTCGACGGAGGTCGGCCGGGAGATCGTGCGGGCGTCCGCGGGCAACCTCAAGCGGGTGAGCCTGGAGCTCGGCGGCAAGGCGCCGAGCATCGTGCTGAAGGACGCCGACCTGTCCGCCGCGGTCATGGGCAACCTGTTCGGCGGCCTGGTCAACGCCGGCCAGGCGTGCGCCGCGTACAGCCGGTTCTACGTCGACTCCAGCCGGGCGGACGAGTTCGTCGAGAAGCTGGCCGGCGCCGTGGCGAACTTCAAGGTCGGCCCGGGAAGCGACCCGGAGACCATGCTCGGCCCGCTGGTCACCGCCGAGCACCGGGAGAAGGTCGAGTCGTACGTGCGCTCCGGGGTCGAGGCGGGCGCCGAGATCGTGACCGGCGGGAAGCGGCCCGAGGCGCTCGGGAACGGCTACTTCTTCGAGCCGACCATCTTCACCAACGTCGACGACTCGATGGCCATCGCCCGGGACGAGATCTTCGGCCCGGTCCTGCCGATCATCACCTACGACAGCCCCGACGACCTGGTGGAGCGCGCGAACAACACCGACTACGGGCTGGTCGCCTGCGTCTGGACGCAGGACGTCGCCAGGGCGCACCGGCTGGCGCACCAGATCCGGGCCGGCGAGGTCTACATCAACACCTACCCCCAGCTCGACCCGGCGGCCCCGTGGGGCGGCTTCAAGGCCAGCGGCTGGGGGCGGGAGATGACCGAGGAGGCGCTCAACTCCTACACCGAGACCAAGGGCATCTGGGTCAACATCGGCTCCTGAGCCGAGCCCGGCCCCGCCCGGCCGGACGCCTGTGGGAGGCGCTGACCAGCCTCGCGCAGCCCACGGCGCCGGCCGGGCCGCTG
>JADGHD010000009.1 GCA_019689615.1 Frankia sp.
CCCCCCCCGGCCCCGGCGGGGGTGAAAATTTGCCCCCCCGGGTGCGGCCCGCGGGGGGGGGGGGCCCCCCCCCCCCCCCCGGCGCCCGGCGGGGTGATGTCGGGGCTCGCGAACGTCCGCTGCTGTTACAGTCGCCTCATCCGTCTGGACTGTCCGCCAGATCGCCCGTCGGCACGGCCAGGGCCCCGGCCCAGTCCGCCAACGTCTTCGCTGCAGGAGGAGTCGTGCTTACCGCCTTCACGCGGGCCTTCCGCACGCCCGACCTGCGCAAGAAGCTGCTGTTCACGTTCGGGATCATCGTCCTGTTCCGGATCGGCAGCGTGCTGCCGTCGCCCGGGGTCTCGACGCAGAACATCCATTACTGCCTGGACAGCGCGAGCGCTGACGCGAACAACGTCTACTCGCTGATCAACCTGTTCAGCGGCGGGGCGCTGCTGCAGCTGTCGGTCTTCGCGCTCGGCATCATGCCCTACATCACGGCCAGCATCATCCTGCAGCTGCTGGTCGTGGTGATCCCGCGGCTGGAGCAGCTGAAGAAGGAAGGCAGCTCCGGCGAACAAAAGATCACTCAGTACACCCGTTACCTGACGGTCGGGCTAGGCATCCTGCAGGCGACCGGCATCGTGGCGCTGGCCCGCAGCGACCGGCTGTTCCCGGGCTGCACGCTCCCGGTGATTCCGGACACAAGCATTTTCCGGATCATGACGCTGGTCATCACGATGACCGCCGGCACGGCGGTCATCATGTGGCTCGGCGAGCTGATCACCGCCCGCGGCGTCGGCAACGGGATGTCGCTGCTGATCTTCACCTCGATCGCCGCCGCGCTGCCCTCGCAGGGCAGCCGGATCCTGCAGGTCGCCGGCGGGACCGTGTTCACGCTGGTCTGCCTGCTGGGCCTGGCGATCGTCGTCTTCGTGGTCTTCGTCGAGCAGTCGCAGCGCCGGATCCCGGTGCAGTACGCCAAACGGCTGATCGGGCGACGGATGTACGGCGGCACGTCGACCTATCTGCCGATCAAGGTGAACCAGGCCGGCATCATCCCGGTCATCTTCGCCTCGTCGCTGCTCCAGCTGCCGACCCTGGTCGCGCAGATCTGGAACAACACCGGCTTCCAGGATTTTGAGCAACGTTACCTGTCCCGGGGGGACCATCCGCTCTACCTGATCTCCTACGCAGCGCTCATCATCTTCTTCACGTACTTCTACGTCGCGATCACCTTCAACCCGGTGGAGGTCTCCGACAACATGAAGAAGTACGGCGGGTTCATCCCGGGTATCCGGCCAGGGCGACCGACCGCCGAGTACCTGGACCATGTCCTCTCCCGGATCACCCTGCCGGGCTCGCTCTTCCTGGGGGTGATCACCGTTCTGCCGCTCGCGTTGCTGAACCTTACGGAGAACCAGCCGTTCCCGTTCGCCGGGACGTCTGTTCTGATCATGGTGGGGGTGGGACTGGAGACCGTGAAGCAGATCGAGAGCCAGCTCATGCTCCGCAACTACGAAGGCTTCCTCCGGTAGTGCGTCTCGTACTCGTCGGACCACCGGGCGCGGGAAAGGGTACCCAGGCCGCGTTCATCGCCCAGGCGCGGTCGATCCCGAAGATCTCCACTGGTGACATCTTCCGTGCGAATGTCCGAGAAGGCACGGAGCTGGGCATCGCGGCAAAGAAGTACATGGACGCCGGCGACCTCGTCCCCGACGAGATCACCATCGGCATGGTCCGCAACCGGCTGGCCGAGGACGACGCGGTCAAGGGCTTCCTGCTGGACGGCTTCCCGCGCAACGTGCCCCAGGCCGAGGTGCTGAACAGCATCCTCGAGTCGATGGGCACCCAGCTCGACGTCGTCCTGGAGCTCGTCGTGGACGACGACGAGGTGGTCCGCCGGCTGTCCGGCCGGCGCACCTGCCGGTCCTGCGGCCACATCTGGCACATCGACTTCGACCCGCCCACGGTCCCGGACATCTGCGACCGCTGCGACGGCGAGCTCTTCCAGCGCGATGACGACCGGCCGGAGACCATCCGGCACCGGCTGGAGGTGTACCAGGAGCAGACCGCGCCGCTCGTGGCGTACTACGCCGAGCGCGGCCTGCTGATCGGTATCGACGCCACCGGCCCGGTCGACAACGTGACCGAGCGCGCCCTGGACGCCCTGCGTCACCACGGCGGGTAGGCGCTCGCCGCCCCGCTGCCCCGGCGTAGCCCGTAAGGTCGACAGAGACACCCGTTACGCGGCCACCCGTGCCCGCGGTCGGACCGGCCGTGCCCCCACGGGCCCGGCCGGCCCGGCGGGTGCGCATCTGGGGCCAGCACGAGGCAGGACAGGAACCGGGACAGTCAATGGCGCGACGAGAACACGTCCAGATCAAGACGGCGGCCGAGCTCGCCAAGATGCGCGTCGCGGGCCTGCTCGTCGCGCAGACCCTGGATCGGCTGCGCGAGGCGGCTGTCCCCGGCACCACCACGGCCGAGCTGGACGCGATCGCGGAGAAGACGATCCGGGCCGGCGGCGGCATCCCGTCGTTCAAGGGCTACTCGCACCCGCCCTACCCGGCGTCGATCTGCAGCTCGGTCAACGACGAGGTGGTACACGCCATCCCGGCCAAGCGCCGGGTGCTGCGCGACGGCGACATCATCTCGATCGACTGCGGCGCGATCGTGGACGGCTGGCACGGCGACGCCGCGATCACCGTCCCGGTCGGCAACGTGGCACCCGAGATCCTGGACATGATCCGGGTCTGCGAGGAGGCGCTGTGGCGGGGGCTCGCGGCGGCGCGGGTCGGCGGCCGGCTGACCGACATCTCGCACGCGGTCGAGCAGCACGTCCGGCCGCACGGCTACGGCATCGTCGACCACTACGGCGGGCACGGCATCGGCACCGAGATGCACCAGCCGCCGCACATCCTCAACCACGGCCGGCCGGGCCGGGGGATCAAGCTCGTCCCCGGCCTCGCGCTGGCGATCGAGCCGATGATCACGATGGGCTCGCCCGAGACCGACCTGCTGTCCGACGAGTGGACGGTGGTGACCAAGGACGGGTCCTGGGCGGCGCACACCGAGCACACCGTCGCCATCACCCCGGAGGGCCCGTGGGTGCTCACCGCGCACGACGGCGGCGCCGCCCGGCTGACGGCCCTCGGGGTGCCCTGCGGCCAGCCGGCCGTCGCACCGACCTGACCGGCAGGCGGCCACCCCGGTGCCTTGCCGGGGCGGGCCACGGCCATGGGCCGGGTCCGCGCGGCGTCGACTCCCGGTTCGCTGTTGACAATGCCCGCGCGTATAGTGGTCGTGGCGGTCTCTCGCGTCCGCTGTTCTGTGCTGGTGTGGCCCTGGCGGAAACGCCCAGGTGCGGTCCTTCTCGATCGCACCGCCTCGCCGGTCAGACCTCCGGTTCGTCCAGTCAGCGTGGACTGGCAGGTGGACGGTCGGCGGACGGGCGCGGCTGGGTCGGGGCCGCGGACTCACACGTCAGGACAGTGGAGGACATGCCGAAGAAGGACGGGGCCATCGAGATCGAGGGCCGAGTTGTCGAGCCGCTCCCGAACGCGATGTTCCGGGTGGAGCTCCAGAACGGGCACCGCGTTCTCGCCCACATCAGCGGCAAGATGCGCCAGCACTACATCCGGATCCTGCCGGAGGACCGGGTGGTGGTGGAACTTTCGCCCTATGACCTGTCCCGCGGACGCATCGTCTACCGCTACAAGTAGCTCCTCAAATCCCGTTTGCTCACGCGCGGCCACGGCTGCGCTAGGGAGGACCAGGCAGCCGTGAAGGTCAAGCCGAGCGTCAAGAAGATCTGCGACAAGTGCAAGGTCATCCGCCGCCATGGGCGCGTGATGGTCATCTGCGAGAACCTGCGCCACAAGCAGCGCCAGGGCTGAGCAGGGCTGGCCGGCCCACACCGGGCCGGCCTCGCGCCCAGCGGGCGCGCGCGTCGCGGCCGTCATCTGGCCGAGGAGTAGGCTAGGTCGGTCCGGCGGCTCATCGAGCCGCCTTGTTCCAGCGTCGTCAGGCCGTGGTACGGCCCCACCCGAGGGGCATCCCGCGGACCAACCCCCGGTCGGAGGCCGGGGCCCTGTCGGCCAGTGGCCGGTGGGGGCGGCGGCGCCCGATACCTCCGGGAAGCACGAAGGGAAGCCGCCTTCATGGCACGCCTCGCCGGCGTAGACCTACCCCGCGACAAGCGGGTCGAGATCGCACTTACGTACATCTTCGGCATCGGCCGGACCCGGTCCAAGGAGACTCTGGTGGCGACCGGGGTCAGCCCGGACACCAGGGTCCGTGATCTCACCGACGAGGAGATCGTCAAGCTCCGCGACTGGATCGACGCGAACTACCGCGTCGAGGGCGACCTCCAGCGGGAGATCAAGCAGGACATCCGCCGCAAGATGGAGATCGGCTGCTACCAGGGTCTCCGGCACCGGCGCAACCTCCCGGTGCGCGGCCAGCGGACGCACACCAACGCCCGCACCCGCAAGGGCCCGCGCCGTGCCATCGCCGGCAAGAAGAAGCCAGGCAAGAAGTAGTAGTCACCGGTCCACCCGGCTGGCCCGGTGCGCGCAGTGGGCGGTCAGCGTCGCCGCTGGCCGCCGCTCGGCGCCAAGGACCGCTGACCGACGACCTCGCACACGGAGACCATCACCGCTTATGCCTCCCAAGACACGCGCTGGCGCCGCCGCCGTCAAGAAGGTGCGGCGCAAGGAGAAGAAGAACGTCGCCCACGGGCACGCGCACATCAAGAGCACCTTCAACAACACGATCGTGTCGATCACCGACCCGTCCGGCAACGTGATCTCCTGGGCGTCCGCCGGCCACGTCGGCTTCAAGGGCTCCCGGAAGTCGACGCCGTACGCCGCGCAGATGGCCGCCGAGAACGCCGCGCGCAAGGCGCAGGAGCACGGCATGCGCAAGGTCGACGTGTTCGTGAAGGGCCCGGGCTCCGGTCGGGAGACCGCCATCCGGTCGCTGCAGGCGGCCGGCCTGGAGGTCGGCACGATCCAGGACGTCACGCCCACCCCGCACAACGGCTGCCGCCCGCCCAAGCGCCGCCGGGTCTGACGGGCGCGACGAGGAGAAGAAGGAAGACATGGCCCGTTACACCGGCCCGGACTGCAAGCGCTGCCGCCGCGAGAAGACCAAGCTGTTCCTCAAGGGCAGCAAGTGCGAGTCCCCGAAGTGCCCGATCGAGATCCGTCCGTACCCGCCGGGTGAGCACGGCCGTGGGCGGACGAAGGACTCCGAGTACCTGCTGCAGAAGCGGGAGAAGCAGAAGTGCGCCCGCATCTACGGCGTGCTCGAGAAGCAGTTCCGCAGCTACTACGACGAGGCGAACCGCCGGGCTGGCAAGACCGGTGACGAGCTGCTGAAGATCCTCGAGTCGCGGCTGGACAACGTCATCTACCGGGCGGGCTTCGCGCCGTCCCGGGACGCCGCCCGGCAGGCCGTGCGCCACGGCCACGTGCTGGTCAACGGCAAGAAGGTCGACATCCCGAGCTACCGGGTCAGCGAGAACGACATCGTCGAGATCGCGCCGAAGTTCCGTGACCTGACCCCGTACGTGATCGCCCGGGAGACGGCCGGCCAGCGGACCACGCCGGGCTGGATCGAGGTCATCTCCAGCCAGATGCGGATCCTGGTGCACTCGCTGCCCCAGCGGGCGGCGATCGACACCCAGGTCCAGGAGCAGCTGATCGTCGAGCTCTACTCGAAGTAGTAGCCCTTCTCGACGGGTGGCTCGCGGGCCACGGCGGTGCTCGCCCGCCGGGACACGCTCCCGGCGGGCTGCGCCCGTCTGGGGCAGGCGCACAATGGTAGAGCACGTGGCGGGACGGACAGACCGAGGTCGCCCCGCCGCCGCTCCCCGCAGGGGGAGCTCCGCACGGCGTCATATGGCGGGCGCCGTGGCAGGAAGGAAGTACATCTCATGCTGATCGCTCAGCGTCCCACCCTGATCGAGGAGCCGATCGCCGAGTACCGCTCCCGGTTCGTGATCGAGCCGCTTGAGCCGGGCTTCGGCTACACCCTCGGGAATTCCCTGCGTCGCACCCTGCTGTCGTCCATCCCGGGCGCGGCGGTGACGAGCATCCGGATCGACGGCGTCCTGCACGAGTTCTCCACCATTCCCGGGGTCAAGGAGGACGTCACCGACCTCATCCTGAACCTCAAGGAACTGGTGGTCAGCTCGGACAACGACGAGCCGACCGTGATGTACCTGCGCAAGCAGGGCCCGGGCATCGTTACTGCCGGCGACATCGCGCCGCCGGCCGGGGTCGAGGTCCACAACCCGGACCTGCACCTGGCGACCCTCAACGACAAGGGCAAGCTCGAGATCGAGCTGACCGTCGAGCGCGGCCGCGGCTACGTCAGCGCGGCTCAGAACAAGCAGCCGGGCCAGGAGATCGGCCGCATCCCGATCGACTCGATCTACTCGCCCGTGCTGAAGGTGACCTACAAGGTCGAGGCCACCCGAGTCGAGCAGCGCACCGACTTCGACCGGCTCATCGTCGACGTCGAGACCAAGCCGTCCATCTCCCCGCGGGACGCCATGGCAAGCGCCGGCAAGACCCTGGTCGGCCTGTTCGGGCTGGCCCAGGAGCTCAACGCCGAGGCCGAGGGCGTCGACATTGGCCCGTCGGCGGCGGACGCCGCGCTGGCCGCGGACCTGGCCCTGCCGATCGAGGAGATGGACCTGACGGTCCGCTCGTACAACTGCCTCAAGCGCGAGGGCATCCACACGATCGGCGAGCTGGTCTCCCGCAGCGAGGCCGACCTGCTGGACATCCGCAACTTCGGGCAGAAGTCGATCGACGAGGTGAAGACCAAGCTCGCGGCCATGGGCCTGCAGCTGAAGGACTCCCCGCCCGGGTTCGACCCGCGGCAGGCGGTCGACACCTACGGGACCGACACCTACACCCCGACCTTCTCGGCCGGCCACCACCACGACGACGACGGCCGCGAGTTCGTCGAGACCGAGCAGTACTGATCTGATTCCGTGGCGCCCTGTCCCGCGCCACGCATCCCACTCGTAGGGATCCACGCCGGGAGGCGTTCCGGGCACCGACCGGGGCACCGGAGGCCGCCTCCCGGCACCACCCGCGACATCCGCCGCCGTCCGGCTCGTGCTGCCGGCGGCGGGCCCTGGGTGGCTGTCGCCGGCGCGCGTGGCGTCGCCGGTGGCCGTGGAAGCGCCAGCCCGGTCGCCGTGACAGGGAAAGGAACGAGGCACTCACATGCCCACCCCGAAGAAGGGCCCTCGGCTCGGCGGTAGCCCCGCGCACGAGCGCCTGCTGCTCGCCAACCTCGCCACCGCGCTGTTCGAGCACGGGGCGATCACCACGACCGAGGCGAAGGCGCGGGCGCTGCGCCCCTACGCCGAGCGCCTGGTCACCTTTGCCAAGCGCGGCGACCTGCACGCGCGCCGGCGGGTCATGCGGGTCATCCGGGACAAGTCCGTCGTGCACGAGCTGTTCACCGAGATCGGCCCGCGCTACGCCAACCGTGCCGGTGGCTACACCCGGATCACCAAGCTCGGCCCGCGCAAGGGCGACAACGCCCCGCTGGCCCGCATCGAGCTGGTCGAGGCGCTGACCGTCGGCCAGTCCGCCGTCGCCGAGGCCGAGCGCGCCCGTGGCACCCGGTTCGCCGAGCGCAAGGCCCCGACCGGCGCCACCCGTGAGGCGGCCGAGGACCTGGCCAAGGAGTCGCCGACCGCCGCGGCCGTCGCGCTGGAGGCCGAGGAGGCGGCGGAGAGGGCGGAGGAGACCGCCGAGGCCGCGGCCGCAGCCGACACCACCGAGGCGCCGGCTGCCGAGGCCGAGGCGGCGGAGGAGAAGCCCGCCGAGGACGAGCAGACGTCGGACAAGGACAGCTGACGCCTGCTGCCAGCTTTACCGGAGCCCGCCGTGCCTGGCCGCGGCGGGCTCCATGCTTATGACGAGACCCGGCGGCTTGTGACGAGACCTGGCGGCCGCTGTGCGGCGGGCCGCCGATCCGCTCGGCGGCCCCGCGCGGACGCGCCGCGTTGACGGACCCGGCGCGGCGGCGCTGCCTGGAAGAACGGACGGGCGGGAGATGGCGCAGGCAACGCGGCACGCTGACGCCGACGACGACGGCCTGCAGCGGCTGCGGATCGACCTCGCCTACGACGGGACGCAGTTCGCCGGCTGGGCCCGCCAGCCCGGCCAGCGGACCGTGCAGGGCGAGGTCGAGGACGCGCTGATGCGGGTGGCCAGGCTGCCGGCGGTGCGGCTGACCGTCGCCGGGCGCACCGACGCCGGCGTGCACGCGGTCGGCCAGGTGGCCCACGTCGACCTGCCGGCCGAGGTCCCGCTCGGCGGGCTGGCGCGCCGGCTGAACGGGGTGCTCGACCGGGCCATCCGGATCACCGGGATCGCGCCCGCCCCGCCGGGGTTCGACGCCCGGTTCTCCGCGTTGTCCCGGCGTTACGCCTACCGGATCAGCGACGCGCCGTACGGCGCCGACCCGCTGCGCCGCCACGACACGCTGGCCTGGCCTCGGCCACTGGACGCCGACGCGATGCGCCGCGCCGCGCTCCCGCTGCTCGGCGAGCACGACTTCGCCGCCTTCTGCCGCCGCCGTGAGGGCGCGACCACGATCCGCACGTTGCTGCGGCTCGACGTCGCCCGCCAGCCCGACGGGGTCATCGTCGCCGACGTCGAGGCGGACGCGTTCTGCCACTCGATGGTCCGCGCGCTGGTGGGCGCGCTGGTCGCGGTCGGCGAGGGCCGCCGCTCGACCGACTGGCCGGCCGAGGTGATGGCGCGGGCGGTGCGCGACCCGGCGGTGACCGTGCTGCCTCCGTACGGCCTGACCCTGGTCGAGGTGCGCTACCCACCGGAGGCGGGGCTGGCCGCCCGCGCCGAGGTGACCCGCGCGGTCCGGACCTCCCCGACCCTGTCCGGCTGACCCTAGGGGCCCGGCTGGCCCACGGGGGCAGGCTGGCCCCGGCGGCGCCCGACGTTGCCGCCGGTCCCGGCTGCCGCGGCGGCCGGCCAGCGCCCGTCCGCGGGCAGGTGCAAGCCAGCGGGCCGCTGGCCACGGTTCTCGGCCCAGCCGATGGCCCGGCTCGGGCGCCCCAGGGGCCGGCGTGGGCTGGTTACGCGCCTGCTGGCGCGGGAGTCGTGGCTGGTGCCTGGTCCGCCGGGGCGCTGGCCGGCGGCTGCGGCTGCGCTGGATCGGTGGGGGTGGTCACGGCGGCGGACGGCGTGGCCGACGGGTCCCGGTAGCCGCGGCCGAACAGCATCCGGTCGTCCAGCGGCTGGTTGGCCAGGGCTCGCAGGTCGGCGGTGGCCGCGGTGAGCGCCGGGTCGGTGGCCGAGCCCAGCTCGCCGTCGGAGTAGGCCACCTGGATCACGAACGTGTAGTGCCCGCGGTGGAAGGCGGTGCGCCACTCGTTGTCGCCGTTCGGGCCGAGGATCCGCCCGTCCGGCAGGCCGCCGACCGGGATCGGCAGCGGGTTCACCCCGCCCCGGCGCTCGGTCAGCACCGTCGTCGCCTGCTCGGCGGTGGCGACGGTGTCCACGACCAGCACGCTGATCCCGGCGAGCACCCGCCGGTTGTTGGCCTGCGGGTCCGGCTCGCTGGTGTAGAGCGCGCGGACGAGCTGGCGGCAGGTCTGGTCGGGCAGCGCCGGGCCGAGGTCGCCGGTCAGGTCCGGGCAGCCGGCGTCAAGCTTGCGGGCGATGCGGGTGTAGACGCGGCCGTCGGCCTCGTACCGCTCGGTACGGAAGAACTCGTTCTCGGTGACCGGGTCGACGTCGGACAGGACGCTGTTGAGGAAGTCGGCCGGGATCGGGCTCGGGGTGGGCAGCGGGGCGGCCGTTCCGCCGTCGTCGTCGGAGCCCAGGAACATCCGGGTCAGCAGCGCGACCACCACGATGACCGCGGCGACCAGCAGCAGCCGGCGGCCGAGCCGGCCGCGCGGCCGGTCATCCCCGTCGGCCTCGTCCGGCCGCCAGGTGCCCTCCTGCGCATCGTCTGGCTCGTTTCCGTCGTCCGACCAGCGGCGGGCGAGCAACCGGGAGCCGAAGCGGGACTGGCCGGCCAGCCCGGGCCCGCGGCCGCCATCGCGGCGGGTGTTCTCGTCGTCGTCCATGTCGTCGTCATCGGGTTCGTCGGCGAACCCGAGGTCATCGAAGTCGTCGGTCAGGTCCGGATCCCGGTCGTCCGGGTCGTCGCCCAGGCCGCCGTACCGGCCGTCGGCACCGGCCTGCCCGAACGAGCCGCCGTCGCCGTGGCCGCGGTCGCCCTCGCCGGGGTACCCGCCGGGCGCCCGCTGCCAGGGCGCGGCCGTGGCGGACTGCCAGGAGCCGTCGTCCGGGTAGGGGACCGGCGCGGCGCCGCCAGGCTGGGCCGTGGTCAGCGGGCCGAACAGGGGGTCGTCGGCCGGTGGCAGCCAGCCGGTGGCTGGGCCATCGCCTGGGCCGTCAGCCCAGGCGTCCCGCGTTGTCCCGGCGGGCCAGGCTGTCGGCCCGGTCGCGGCCGTCCGTGGATGGCCGTCCCGGCCGCCCGCGTCACCGCTGGCGTCCGCCGGCCCGGCCGACCACGGATCGGTACCGTTCATCTGGCTGAGGGTATCCGGAGTCCGGATCTGTCCCGACAACGGGCCCAACGCCCGGACAGCGACACCACCACCGCACCCGCCAGGACGTTGGCGAAGCCACTGGATCGGCGAGGACGTGGCGATGCCACTGCGTCCGCCTGGGGCGTGGCGAAGCCACTGCGGTCCGCCTGGGGCGTGGCGATGCGCCTCGGTCCGCCAGGACGTGGCAAGGCCACCAAGTCTGCTTGGGACGTGGCGGGTGGTGTGGGTGCAGACGGGTGGCGGCGTCAGGCACCGCGCGAGGCCTGGTAACCTCAAGGACTGCGGCGCGTGACACGACCGTCGATCCCACCTGTCGACGCTGTGCCCGCGTTCTTCGCATTCCTGACGAGCTTCTTGACGAAGTTTGCCGCGCCACGGGCTGGGCCCGCTGGCGCGCGGCGAACGTAGTCCCGACGAAGAAGGCAGACCTGTGCGCACGTACCAGCCCAAGCCAGCGGACGTCCAGCGTGCGTGGCACGTCATCGACGCCAGCGACGTCGTCCTCGGCAAGCTGGCGTCCCAGGCTGCCACGCTGCTGCGCGGCAAGCACAAGCCGTACTTCGCCCCGCACATCGACACCGGTGACTTCGTGATCATCGTGAACGCGGGCAAGGTGGCGCTCTCCGGCTCCAAGCGCGAGCAGTCGCAGTACTACCGGCACTCCGGCTACCCGGGCGGGCTGCGCAGCACCTCCTACGGTCAGCTGCTCGAGACCCGGCCGCAGCTGCTCGTTGAGAAGGCCATCAAGGGCATGCTGCCGAAGAACAAGCTCGGCCGTGCCCAGGCGCGCAAGCTCAAGGTCTACGCGGGCCCGACCCACCCGCACCAGGCGCAGAAGCCGACGCCGTACACCATCACCCAGGTCGCGCAGTAGCCGCGGACCCGATCACGCAGGAAGGAACGCGACGTGGCTGTCGTGACCGACGTCCAGGGCAACCCGCGGGCCACTGGCCGCCGCAAGGAGGCGGTGGTCCGGGTGCGTCTGCTGCCCGGCACCGGGCAGTGGTCGCTGAACGGGCGGAGCCTGGAGGACTACTTCCCGAACAAGGTGCACCAGCAGCTCGTCAACGAGCCGCTGAAGATCCTTGACCGGCAGGACCAGTACGACGTGGTCGCGCTGCTGCACGGCGGCGGTATCTCCGGCCAGGCCGGCGCGCTGCGGCTGGCGCTCGCCCGGGCGCTGACCATCGCCGACGAGGAGGCCCGACCGGCGCTGAAGAAGGCCGGCTTCCTCACCCGCGACGCCCGGGTCAAGGAGCGCAAGAAGTACGGCCTCAAGAAGGCCCGCAAGGCCCCGCAGTACAGCAAGCGGTAGTTCCCCGGCGGGTCGGCCGGCCGCGCGCCGGTCACCCGCCACCCACCGCCGTCTCCTGGCCTGGCGGGGCAGCTCGCCGCCTGCTCCCGGCAGGAGCCGGTCTCGGCGGTGGCGCCAGGCGGCGGGCCCCGCGGCGGTCGGGACATGGGGATGTGCCCGGCCCGCGGCAGCGGGGAATCAGGCGGCACTGGACGCGCCGCGGCGGAATGTCGCGGCGCGTCCGGCTGTCTGGGACCGTGTGCGCCGAAGCGCCGCTGGTTGTCGCATCGCGCTCGGCGTGGCGGACCGACCGTCGCGCCCGCGAGGTCGACGATCGGCGGGGTGCGTCGTCTCGCCGGAGCGACGCGCCGGGCCGTCACCCGGCGGTGGCGGCGTCGAGCGGACGAGTTCCGGCAGCCGAAGTTCCGACGCGGGAGGACTAGGCCGATGGTGCGGCTTTTCGGGACCGACGGCGTCCGCGGGGTCGCGAACGTCGACCTCACCGCCGAGCTGGCGCTGGACCTGGCGGCCGCCGCGGTGGAGGTGCTCACCGAGGGCCGCGCGCCCGACGCCGGCCGCCCGCTGGTGGTGGTCGGCCGGGACACCCGCCCGTCCGGCCAGTTCCTCGAGGCGGCCGTGATCGCGGGCCTGGCCTCCTGCGGCGCTGACGCGATCCGGGTCGGCGTGGTGCCGACGCCCACCGTCGCCCACATCGTCGCCGCCACCCGCGCCGACCTCGGCGTGATGCTGTCGGCCAGCCACAACCCGATGCCGGACAACGGGATCAAGCTCTTCGCCGCCGGCGGGCACAAGCTGCCGGACGAGATCGAGGACGAGATCGAGGCCCGGCTCGGCGCACCCCGCCGCCGCCGGCCCACCGGTGGCGACGTCGGCCGGGTCCTCGACGACCCCGCCTACATCGCCGGGCTCATCGACGGCTACGTCGCCCACCTGCTGTCCACGCTGCCGGTCCGCCTCGACGGCCTGAAGGTCGTCGTCGACTGCGCCCAGGGCGCGGCCTGCGTGCTGGCCCCGCGGGTGCTGCGGGAGGCGGGCGCCGAGGTGGTGCCGCTGAACGCGGACGGCGACGGGCAGCGGATCAACGACCGCTCCGGCGCGACCCACCTGGACAGCCTGCGCGCCGCCGTGCTCGAGCACGGCGCGGACGTCGGGATCGCGCACGACGGCGACGCCGACCGCTGCCTGGCCGTCGACGCGACCGGCGAGGTCATCGACGGGGACCAGATCATGGCTGTGATCGCGCTGGCGATGGCCGAGCGCGGCGAGCTGGCTGACGGCCGGGTGGTGGTCACGGTCATGTCGAACCTGGGCTTCCACCAGGCGATGCGCCAGGCCGGGATCGAGGTGCTGGCCACCCCGGTCGGCGACCGGTACGTGCTCGCCGAGATGCGCCGGACCGGGGCGGCGCTGGGCGGCGAGCAGAGCGGCCACATCGTCTTCCTCCGCCACGCCACCACCGGCGACGGCCTGCTGACGGCGCTCACGCTGCTCGGCCGGGTGCGCGAGACCCGCCAGCCGCTCGGTGAGCTGGCCGAGAAGGCGATGACCCGGCTGCCCCAGGTGCTGGTGAACGTGCGCGGCGTGGACCGGTCCGGGGTGACCACGTCGGCGCGGCTGCAGGCGGCGGTGGCGGACGCCGAGGCGGAGCTGGGCGAGGACGGCCGGGTGCTGCTGCGCCCGTCCGGGACCGAGCCCCTGGTCCGGGTGATGGTCGAGGCCCCGACCGACGCCCAGGCGCGGGCCGTGGCCACCCGGCTGGCCAGCGTCGTCGAGGCCGAGCTGCGCCGCTGACCAGGTGACATAGATCACCTTCTCCGGCTTGTCGCGCGGGTCACGAGGTTCACCCCGGCGGGGTGGCCGCCAACCGGGCGGGGCGGGACAACCGCGCGCCGCCGGTCGAGAAACTACGGGCGGGTTCGCGGGGCCGTCCCCGCCGAACACCGGTGGCTGCGTACGCTGAGCCACATGTGCGGGATCATCGGCTACGTCGGAGAGCAGTCCGCGCTGGATGTCACGCTCGGCGGCCTACGCCGGCTGGAGTACCGCGGGTACGACTCGGCCGGCATCGCGGTTGTCGGGGCGGGCGCGCTGCGGGTCGTGCGGCGGGCGGGGAAGCTGTCGAACCTGGAGAAGGCACTCGCCGAGACCGACGACGGGGCCGTGGTCGGCGAGGCGATGGCCGGCACCACCGGGATGGGGCACACCCGCTGGGCGACGCACGGCGGGCCCACGGACACCAACGCGCACCCGCACACCGACTGCACCGGCGCGATCGCCGTGATCCACAACGGCGTCATCGAGAACTTCACCGCGCTGCGGTCCGAGCTGTTCGGCGCCGGGCACGAGCTGGCCAGCGAGACCGACACCGAGGTCGTCGCCCACCTGCTGGAGGCCGAGCTGGGCCGGCCGGGCGCTGGCGAGCTCGCGGCGCTGGCCGCGGCCGAGGGCGGCGACGGCGGCCGCCACCCGCTGACCGAGGCGGTCCGCCGCGTCTGCCAGCGGCTGTCCGGCTCGTTCACCCTGGTCGTGCTGCACCGTGACTTCCCGGACGTGGTGGTCGGCGCCCGGCGCAACAGCCCGCTCGTCGTCGGGCTGGGCGCCGGGGAGACCTTCCTGGCCAGCGACGTCGCCGCGTTCATCGCGCACACCCGGCAGGCCCTGGAGATCGGCCAGGACCAGATCGTCGAGGCGCGCCGGGACGGCGTGCGCATCATCGACTTCGCCGGCGAACCGGTCGAGGGCCGGCCGTACCACGTCGACTGGGACGCCAGCGCCGCCGAGAAGGGCGGCTACCCGTACTTCATGCTCAAGGAGATCAGCGAGCAGCCGGCGGTGCTGGCGGACACGCTGCGCGGGCGGCTGTCGTCGGATGGCGCGATCGTCCTCGACGAGGAGCGGCTGTCCGGTGAGGACTTCCGCGACATCGACAAGGTCTTCATCGTCGCCTGCGGCACCGCCTACCACGCCGGCCTGATCGCCAAGTACGCGATCGAGCACTGGACCAGGCTGCCGTGCGAGGTCGAGATGGCCTCCGAGTTCCGCTACCGCGACCCGGTGCTTGACCGGTCGACGCTGGTGGTGGCGATCAGCCAGAGCGGGGAGACCCTCGACACGCTGATGGCCGTCAAGCACGCCCGCGAGCAGAAGGCCCGGGTGCTGGCGATCTGCAACACCAACGGCTCGACGATCCCGCGCGAGTCCGACGCCGTGCTCTACACCCGCTGCGGCCCCGAGGTCGGGGTGGCGGCGACCAAGACGTTCCTCGGCCAGGTGGCCGCCTGCCTGCTGGTCGGGCTGTTCCTCGCGCAGGCCCGCGGGATCCTCTACGGCGACGAGGTCGGCGCCTACGTCGAGAAGCTGCAGCGGATGCCTGACCTCGTCGCCCGCACCCTGGGCACGGTCGGCCCGGTCAGGGAGCTGGCCAGAAGCCTCGCCGGCGCGCGCACGGTGCTCTTCCTCGGCCGCCACGTCGGCTACCCGGTGGCCCTGGAGGGCGCGCTGAAGCTCAAGGAGCTCGCCTACATGCACGCCGAGGGCTTCCCGGCCGGCGAGCTCAAGCACGGGCCGATCGCGCTGGTCGAGCAGGGCGTGCCGGTGGTCGTCGTGGTGCCCTCGCCGCGCGGGCGGGCGGTGCTGCACGACAAGGTGGTCTCGAACATCCAGGAGGTCCGGGCGCGCGGCGCGCGCACGATCGTCATCGCGGAGGAGGGAGACCACCTGGTCGAGCCGTTCGCCGACCACCTGATCCGGGTGCCCGCGACGCCGTCGCTGTTCGCCCCGCTGGTGACCACGATCCCGCTGCAGGTGTTCGCCTGCGAGCTGGCGCTGGCCCGCGGCCTCGACGTCGACCAGCCGCGCAACCTGGCCAAGTCGGTCACGGTGGAGTAGCGGTCGCCCCCGGTGGAGTAGCGGTCGCCCCGGTGGAACAGGGGTCGGCCCCGGTGGAGCAGGGGCCGGCCTCGGTCAGTCGGCCTGGCCGTTGGCGCTGACGGCGCGCTGGTGGTGCCACTGGACGGTGGCGTCCCACAGCGCGTCGGCGAGCTCCTCGCTGTCGTCGGCCAGCCGCAGGACCAGGTCGACCAGCTCGGACCGGGGCAGCCCGGACAGGAACACCCCGATCGCGGCGCGGACGTGGTCGTCCTCGGCCGGGTCGTCCTCGGCGTCGTCGGGCTGCACCGAGCCGGTCGCCGCGAGGGCCACGGCCACACCGTGCGGGCACAGCCCCGACCCGCCCGCCGGCCGGCAGGAGCACTCCTGGCGCGGGCCGTCGTCCCCGACCGCGAGCGCGACCGCGAACTCCCCGTCGTCGTCCACGGTCCCCGAGGCGTCGTTCGGCCGGATCCGCAGGTCGGCGACCCGGCCGAGGAGCGCCAGCCCCACGCCACGGGTGAAGGCCTCGGCACCGGCCAACGCCGCGCAGGCGGTCTCGGTGAACGCCGCCTCGAGCGGTGTGAGGACGACCTCGTCGTGTGGGCCGTCCCCGGAAACCCTGATGATCACTATCCAATCCTATGGCCGCACCCGATGGCGGGTAGCGGGCGGTCACCCATGGTGGCGACGGCCCGGCCGGTAGCGTGGACACAGCGCAACCGGTCACGGGAGGCACGATGGGACATCTGGTAGCCGCGCCCCGGGCGTGCGCCGTCGTGGACCTCGACGCGGTCCGGGAGTCGACCGCGACGCTCGTCGCCCGCGCCGGCTCGGCAGCCACGATGGCCGTGGTCAAGGCCGACGGCTACGGGCACGGCATGGTCCCGTGCGCGCGGGCGGCGCTGGAGGCCGGCGCCAGCTGGCTCGGCGTCGCCGTGCTGGAGGAGGCGCTCGCCCTGCGCGCCGCCGGCATCACCGCACCCGTGCTGGCCTGGCTGACCGCGCCGGGCGAGCCGCTGCCCGACGCGGTCGCCGCGGACGTCGACCTGTCGGCGTCGGCCGAATGGGCCCTCGACGAGATCGCCGCGGCCGCGCGGGCGGCCGGGCGGCCGGCCCGGGTGCACCTGAAGGCCGACACGGGCCTGGGCCGGGCCGGCGCCGCCGCCGGCGACTGGCCGGCGCTGTGCGACGCCGCCGCGGCCCACCAGGCCGAGGGGCTGCTGGACGTCGTCGGCGTGTGGAGCCACTTCGCCTTCGCCGACGCCCCCGGCCACCCGACCGTCCAGGGGCAGATCGGCCGGTTCAGGGAGGCCGTCGACATCGCGGAGAAGGCCGGGCTTCGCCCGCAGGTGCGCCACCTGGCCAACTCGGCGGCCACCCTGGTCAGCCCCGAGGCGCACTTCGACCTCGTCCGCCCCGGGATCTCCGTCTACGGCCTGTCGCCCGGCCCGGACGTCGGCCGGTCAGCCGAGCTGGGCCTGCGCCCGGCGATGCGGCTGAGCGCCCGGGTGGCGCTGGCCAAGCGGGTGCCGCCGGGCCAGGGCGTGTCGTACGCGCACCGCCACGTGACCGCGGCGGAGACGACGCTGGCCCTCGTCCCGCTCGGCTACGCCGACGGCGTGCCCCGCTCGGCGACCAACCTCGGCGAGGTGCTGCTCGCCGGCCGCCGCCGGCGCATCGCCGGCACGGTGTGCATGGACCAGTTCGTCGTGGACGTCGGCGACGACCCGGTGTCGGCCGGCGACGAGGTGGTGCTGTTCGGCCCGGGCGACGACGGCGAGCCCACCGCCGACGACTGGGCCGCCGCCCTCGGCACGATCAACTACGAGATCGTCACCCGCATCGGCTCCCGCGTCCCCCGCGTCCACCTGAACGGCTGATCGCGGTCCGTGGCCCCAGCGGGCCGGGCACGGGCCGGCCGGGCCTGTCGGCGACCGGGTGCCGCCACATCCCGCGATCAGGCCCGCCGTGATCGCGGGATGTGGGCCAGGGCTGCCGGGCCGGGATGGGTCAGTGGTGGTGGCCGCAGCCGCCCGGGTTCGCCGTGCCGCCGAACGCGCCGCGGCCGGGTCGGACACGGATCATCTTCGGCGCGGCTGCCGCCGCTCTGGCCTGCTCGGCCTGCTCTCTGGTCATCAGCGTGAGCATGACCGGCCCGTCCGGCTGCGGCGGTGCCGCCGGCGTCTCGGCCAGCTCGTCGAGCTCGTCGGCGTCGTCCGGCTCCTCGTCGATCGTCGGCACGGCCGGTGCCGTCCGGGCGGACCGCCGGCCGCCAAGCCACCGAAGCCTCACGTCACCTCTCCTCGCCGTTCGTCCGTGTGCCGTTCATCGTCTGCCGTTCATCGTCTGCCGCTCGTGTGTCTGCCGCTCGTCGCCTCGCGCTCGGTCGCCGCGCCCGCTCGGGGCGGGCCAGCCGTGCCCGCAATGCCCCGGCCGGCGCGGTCGCCGTCGCGTTCCCGCTGACGGGTCGCCGGGGGTCACGGCACCGGCCGCACCGCCGGCTACCGGCGCACCCGTCGACGACGGTAGTTCCCGTTCGCGGGCCCGTCCCGACGACGCGTGGGCGGCCATGCCGCACTGCCTCGCTGCCCGGTCCACATCGGGCCAACCCGGCGATGCCGGCGATCGCGGGTGTGATGCTGTTCACGAAGCCGGCGAACGGGAAGGTGGTGCGGCGGCATGCGAAGGCCACACAGCGCGCTGGGCCGGGGCCCGGGCCGGGCCGCGGGGCCCGGCTGGTCCTGGCGGGCGCGGGCGGCGAGCTTGTGGGCGGCGGCCGGCGCGGCGGGTGTCGGGCGTCCGGCGGTGCCGGCGCATGCCCGCGCACGGTGAGCCGGTGCGGCCGCACGACGAGCTGGCGTCCGCCCGGCCGGAGCGAGCGCCGGCCAGCCGGCGCCGCCGGTGGCTGATAACCGGAGCGGGGCTGGTGGCCGTGGCCGCGGCGGTGGCCGGGACGGTCGTGGCCGTCGTCATCGACGAGCGGCCGGCCGGGCCGTCGTGCGACCGCCAGGACGTCGTGTGTTCCCGGGAGTTCGCCCTGGCCGTGCGGACGGACCCGGACCTGGTCCCCGCCGACCCGGCCGATCCGGGCAGCCCGCCGCTTGGTTCGCGCTACCTGACCGACCGGGCGATCGACGACATCCCGGCGCCGCCGGACGGCCGGGACGACTGCCGTGGCCGCTCGGCCTGGGCGGTGTCGATCGGGGCCGTGCCGGTGGACCGGGCCCCGGTCCTGATCGAGGTCACCGCGCGCTCCGACAGCCGGGTCCGGCTCGTCGGGTTCTCGGTGCACCGGGACGCCCCGACGGCCCCGCCGGTCCGGGGCCGGCTGCTCAGCTGTGCCAGCAGCGGGCGGGCCGAGCCGATCGCGGGCCGGTTCGTCGAGCTCGACCTCGGCCGCAGCACCTCCAGCCTCATCCCGCCGGTGCCCGCCGGCGGGCCCGGTGCCGCCGAGGTCGAGGTGGCGCCGGGCCAGACGGCGTCGCTGCTGGTCGCCGGGACGACGGACGGGTGCTACTGCCGCTGGCGGATCGAGGCGGTGCTCGAGGTCCGCGGCGAGCGGCACGTGGTCACGATCGGCCCGGACGGCCCGCGGGCCGGGCCGGCCGAGAGCAACCCGGACCAGCCGTCGTTCGCCACGACCGCCCCCGAGCTCGCCGTCCCCTACCGCTATCTCGACGGGGCGTGGCGGCTCGCCGACGACGGCGGCCCTCCGGGCGAGCGGCCATGCCCGCTGCTCACGCTCGACGAGGTCGCGGCGGCGTTCGGCGCGACCGAGGCGGTGCAGCTCGGCATGCGGGAGGGCACCGTAGCGGGAGCGTCCGGCCTGCCCGGCTACGGCCTGGCCTGCTGGTGGCAGGCCGACCCGGTGCTGTGGGAGCTGGGCGACCTGAACGCGAACGCGCTGCAGATGGACAGCGCGGCGGCCGCGCGAGAGGAGTACGACCAGACCCGGGCAGGGCTGGCCACCCAGCGCTTCACCGGCTGCGAGCCGGCGGGCCCGGCCGACGGCGCCCTGCGCGAGGTGCGGCCGGTTCCGGGCGTCGGCGACGAGGCAGTCGCGGCCCCCGGCCAGCTGCTGGCCGTCGAGGACAACCTGGTCGTCAATGTCACCCTGTGCGTTGCCGGCCCGCGCGCCGCCGGGGAGCCCCTGCCGCCCGCGGTCCCCGGCGACATCGACACCCTCGCCAGCCTCGGCGCCGCCATCGTCGGCGACTGACCGCCCCGGCCGCGGCTCAGGACAGCGGGAGCGTCGACGACGCCGGCAGGCCGAGCGGGGACGGGGGGACGCCGGCGGCGACCGCGAGGGAGCCGAGGGCGGCGACCATCGCGCCGTTGTCGGTGCACAGGCCGGGGCGGGGGACCCGCAGGGTGATGCCGGCCCGCTCGCAGCGCTGGGCGGCCAGCTCACGCAGGCGGCTGTTGGCCGCCACCCCGCCGCCGATGACCAGCGTGTCCACGCCGTGCGCCGTGGCGGCGGCGACCGCCTTCGCGGTCAGCACGTCGACGACGGCCTCCTGGAAGGACGCGGCCACGTCGGCGACCGGCACCGGCTCGCCCGCCAGCCGGCGCGCCTCGATCCAGCGGGCGACCGCGGTCTTCAGGCCGCTGAAGGAGAAGTCGTAGCTGCCGTCGCCGGCCTTGCCCCGGGGGAAGGGGATCGTCGGCGAGCCCGCGCGGGCGGCGCGGTCGATCGGCGGGCCGCCGGGGAACGGCATCCCGAGCAGGCGGGCGACCTTGTCGTAGGCCTCGCCGGCCGCGTCGTCGACGGTGGCGCCGAGCGAGACGACCGGCCTGGTCGCCAGGTCCTCGACGAGCAGCAGCGACGAGTGGCCGCCGGAGACGAGCAGCGCGACCGACGGGGACGGCAGCGGGCCGTGCTCCAGGGTGTCGACGGCGACGTGCGCGGCCAGGTGGTGCACGCCGTACAGCGGGACGCCGAGGGCGAGCGCGTACGCCTTGGCCGCGGCCACCCCGACCAGCAGCGCGCCGGCCAGCCCCGGGCCAGCGGTCACCGCGACGGCGTCGATGTCCGCCGGGCGGGCGCTGGCCTCGGCGAGGGCGCGCTCGATCGTCGGCACCATCGCCTCCAGGTGGGCGCGGGCCGCGATCTCCGGGACGACGCCGCCGTAGCGGGCGTGCTCGTCGACGGACGAGGCGAGCGCGTCGGCGAGCAGCACGCCGTCACGGACCAGCCCGACGCCGGTCTCGTCGCAGGACGTCTCGATTCCGAGGACCAGCGGTCCCCGTCCGTTCGGCCGGGTCATCGCGCTCCTTCTCCCTCCACCGCCTGCTCAGCGGCCGTTCCCGGGGCGTGCGCTGTCTCGCCCACCGGGTCGCCGTGCCGGCGGTTCAGCTCCGCCTCGAACTCGGCGAGGCGGGCTCCGTAGCCCGGGGTGTCGATCGGGCGGACCCGCATCACGTACGCGTCGCCACCCGACGGCTGGTAGTAGCCCCGGCGCAGGCCGACGTCGACGAAGCCCAGCCGGCTGTACAGGGCGCGGGCGGCCAGGTTGTCGCTGCGGACCTCCAGCCCGCAGCTGCGCGCCCCCGCCCGGCGGGCCTCCCGCAGCAGCGCCAGCATCAGCCGGCCACCCAGCCCCTGCCCGCGCGCCGCCGGGGCCACGCCGACGGTCTGGACGTAGGCCTCGTCCTCGACCAGGGCCAGGCCGGCGTACCCGACGATCCGCCCGCGGCGCAGCGCGACGATGTAGTGGCGCGCCGGGCCCTGGGCGAGCTCCGACCAGAACATCTCCGGCGTCCACGGGTCGACCGTGAAGACCTCCCGCTCCAGCCGGGCCACCTCGTCCAGGTGCCACCAGCGCAGCGGCACCAGTTCGGTCACCACGGCCCCGGCGGCCGGCAGGCGCTCACGCTGTGACCGCCTTCGGCGGGTGCGGCTCGGCGGCGTCCGGCCGGCGCAGGTAGATGGCCGTCAACGGGCCGGGGGCGCGGCCGGCGAGCAGGTCCGGCGCGGCCAGGGCGGCGAGCACCGCCGGGTCCGGGTACGCGGGCGGGGCGGCAGGCGCCGGGACCACCCGGGCCCGCCCGCCGGCCTGCTCGGCCGCGTCGGCCGGGGCGGGCGCGGGACCGGCGGCGGTCGCGAAGCCGGCGAACGCGTCGGGGTAGAGCGTGAGCCCCGGGCCGGTGACGGCGGTGGCGCCGGCGGCGCTCAGCAGCTCGCCGACCCGTGCCGGGGCGTCGACCGCGGGGCCGGTGGTGCGCCGCCCGTCGGTGTAGGCGGCCCAGAACAGCTCGCGGCGGCGGGCGTCGGTGACCACGCCGACCCGGCCGCTGGTCGCCCCGCCGATCCCGTCCAGCGAGCAGACGCCGTGGCAGGGCAGGCCGAGCGCGGCGGCGAAGGCCGCGCCGGTGACGATCCCGACCCGCAGGCTGGTGAACGGGCCGGGCCCCAGCCCGACGACGACGCCGCCAAGGTCGGCGGCCTTCACTCCGGCGCCGGCCAGCACGTCCCGCATGAGCGGGCTGAGCAGCTCGCCGTGCCGGCGGGCGTCGACGACCTGGCTCGCCCGCAGCACCCGGGCGACGCCCGGCTGGCCGGCCGGCGCCGACAGGTCGACGAGCGCCACCGAGCAGGCCGGGGTCGAGGTGTCCAGGGCGAGCACCAACACCGCTCCAGCCTACGGAGGCCGGCTGGCGGTCCGGCCGGCGCGCCCGGCGGCTCAGCCGCCGCCCTCGGCCGCCCCCGGTCAGGCCAGCGCGCGCAGCCGCGCTGCCCAGCCGGGGCCGCTCGGCACCAGCCGCACCCGGCGGGCCTCGCCGGCGTCGTCCCCGGACGGCCGCTCGATCTCGACCAGCAGGTGCTCCTGGGCGAGCTGCTCGACCCGGCCGCTTCCCCACTCGACCACGGTGAGCGCGATCTCGGTGTCCGCGTCCAGGCCGAGGTCGTCCACCTCGGCGACGCCGCCCAGCCGGTAGGCGTCGACGTGCACCAGCGGCATCCGGCCGCCGTCGTGCACCCGGGCGAGCACGAACGTCGGCGAGGTCACCGGCCCACGCACGCCGAGCCCGGCGCCGATCCCCTGCACCAGCACGGTCTTGCCGGCGCCGAGCGGCCCGGACAGCACGACGAGGTCGCCCGGGCGGGCCAGCTCGGCCAGGCGTGCCCCGAGCGCCCGCATCTCCTCCGGCGTCCGCACCACCACAGGGCCGAGCGGGTCCAGCGATGCCTGCGCGGTCGTCACCGCCTCATCATCCGCCCGCCCCGCC
>JADGHD010000416.1 GCA_019689615.1 Frankia sp.
ATCGGGGGGCGCCCCGGCCGCGCGCCCGGCGCGTCCCGGCCGGCGGGGGCGGTGGGGACGGTGGGCAGGCCCGGCTCGGACGAGGGCCCGACCTGCCCGCCGCGGCGGCGGCCGAGCCAGGCGAACCAGGCGCCAAGGCCCTCACCGGTCCGCGCGGAGACCCGCATGACCTCGGCCCGCGGGCTGACCATCTGCAGCCGCTGCTCGCAGACGGCGAGGTCGACGTCCACGTGCGGGAGCAGGTCGCACTTGTTGATCAAGATGGCGTCGGCGGAGGCGAACATCCGCGGGTACTTGACCGGCTTGTCCTCGCCCTCGGTCACCGACATGATGACGACCCGGGCTCCCTCGCCCAGGTCGAACAGCGCCGGGCAGACGAGGTTGCCGACGTTCTCGACGAACAGCAGCGCCCCCGGCGACACCGCGAGCTCGGCGAGCCCCCGCTCGAGCATCCCGGCGTCGAGGTGGCAGCCGTCGCCGGTGTTGACCTGGACCACCGGGGCGCCGCTGGCCCGGATCCGCTCGGCGTCGAGCACCCCGGCCTGGTCGCCCTCGATCACCGCGACCGGCCAGGCGGCACCCAGCTCGCGGATCGTGCGCTCGAGCAGGGTGGTCTTGCCGGCCCCCGGGGAGCTCATGACGTTCACGGCGAGCACGCCGTCGCGCGCGAGCCGCGCGCGGTTGGCCGCGGCCAGCGCGTTGTTCTTGGCGAGCACCCGCTGCTCGATCATCACCAGTCGGGAGGTGGCGTCCGCCTCCGGCGGGGCGGCGGCCGGCGCGGCCCCCGGTCCGCGACCGTGCCCACGGCCGTGGTCGTGCTCGTGGCCGTGACCGTGCCCGAGGTCGTGGTCGTGCCCGGGGTCGTGGCCGTGGTGCCGGTGGTCGTGGCCGTGCTCGTGGCCGCCGAGGGGCGTGCCCGCCGCCCGGGCCGGCCCGGGCACGTCGGCGCCGGGGCGCACCGCCCCAGCCAGCCCGACGATCCTCGGCCGGGCGCCGCCGTCGCACCCGCAGGTCACGCACACCTGTCCGCGCACCTCCACCGTGGCTTCCTGGCCACCGTCGCCGTCACCGCCCTACGCCGCCGCCTCGACCTCGACCGACCTGACCACCAGCTCGTCGCCGCTGGTCACGACCAGGTCGGCGCTGCCGCAGGCGCACCGCGGGGCCGGGGGCTCCAGCACGACGTCCGCCCGCCCACAGTCGCGGCAGCGCGCCCGCGCGGGCGGCGTCTCGATGTTCAGGCGCGCGCCCTCGACGACCGTGCCGGCGGCGACCAGGCCGAAACAGAACCGGACGGCATGTGGCAGCACACCCGATGCCTCGCCGATCGTGAGGTTCACCGCGAGGACCCGGCGGTTTCCCATACGTTCGGCAATCATCTCGACAATGCCCTGCGTCAGGGCGAGCTCATGCACGCGCGTTCCGCACGCTCACGAGGGCCTCCAGAATTCCGTGCGCCCCGGTCCGGGCGGTTCGCCAGGTGGTGGCCGACGGGCCGCCAAACCGTGTGCCGACAAGGTAGCGGCGCGCGCGGGAATCGTCGCATCGAGCCGAGGCGGCGTTTCCCCGCCCCTGGCCCGAATCGCACGCCAACGGCATGTCGCCAACATTCCCGCAGCTTCTTCCTGAATCCCCAGGAAATCCGTCGAGCCACCCGCGGCTCGGCCGGCGTGGTGGGCGGGCTATGGCGGGCGTGACCCTCGACGGGATCCGCCACGCGTCGCCCGCGCCGGCGCGGGCAGGCTGCTGGCCGCCGCGACGGCGACGTCCTCGGCCGGGCGCCGTCCGTGGGACGCGGGCCGGGGCCCGCGGCGGCCCGGCGCGCCGTCGGCACGCAGGACAGCGGCGAGGAGACCAGCCGCGGCCCGCCGGCCAGGCGTGGTCCGCGTCCTGCCGCTGGCCGGGACGTGGTCCGCGTCCTGCCCCCGGCAGGGACAGGCCGCCCCGCGCTGGCGTCATCGCCCGCAGCTCGTCACCGCCGGCGCGGGGTGATAGCCGATCGCGTCCGTCTCGCGCGAGCTGGCGTGATACGTCCCACTACTGTAACGTGTAAGTATGGCCATCGCGATCAAGGTTGTGGACCGATGACTCCGCCGCTCGCCGGTCTGCGCGTCTTAGAGGTCGCCTCGCACGTGTTCGTGCCGATCTCCGGTGGCGTGCTCGCCGAGTGGGGCGCGGAGGTCATCAAGATCGAGCATCCGGAGACCGGGGACCCGTACCGCGGCCTGGTCACCGCCGGTCTGCACAAGCTGCACCACGGCGTCGACACCGCCTTCCATGGCGCGAACCGGGGGAAGAAGTCGGTCGCGCTCGACATCAAGCACCCCGACGGCCGGGCGGTCCTGTCGCGTCTGGTCGCCGAGTGCGACGTCTTCGTCACCAACCTGCGGGCGGACACCCGTCGGCGGCTGCGGATCGACGTCGACGACATCCGTGCCGACAACCCGTCCGTCATCTACGTCCGCGGCACCGCCTTCGGCCCGCAGGGGCCGGACGCCGGCCGTGGTGGGTACGACGCCGGCGCCTACTGGCTGCGCACCGGGATGGGGCACCTCTTCTCCCCGCCAGACGCCGCCTGGCCCACCGGCTCCCGGCCGGCCTTCGGCGACGTGGTCGGCGGGTTCACGATCGCGGGCGCGATCTGTGCCGCGCTGTACAAGCGGGCGGCGACCGGTGAGCCGTCCGTCGTCGACGTCTCGCTGCTCGGCACCGGGATGTGGCAGATCCAGATGGACATCGTGCACGCGGCGCTCGAGGCCGACGGCGCGCCGCGTCCCACGGTCGACCGCTACAACATGCCGAATCCGCTGATGCTGCCGTACCGGACCGCGGATGACCGCTGGATCGCGCTGCAGATGCTCTCGCCGGAGCGTTACTGGCCGGACCTGTGCCGGGCCATCGGGGAGCCGGAGATGGCGAACGATCCCCGGTTCCGCGACATCGAGGCCAGGCGGGAGAACCGGCGCGAGTGCGTCCAGTGGCTGGAGAAGGTCTTCGCCGCCCGCACGTTCGACGAGTGGCGGCGGGTGCTGGCGGACTTCGAGGGGGAGTGGGTCCCCGTGCAGAGCCCGCGCGAGGTGATCGACGACGCCCAGGTCGCGGCAAACGGCTACCTCGTGCCCGTGGACGTCGACGGCGTCACGGTTCCGATGGTTCCGGCCCCGGCGCAGTTCGACGGGTGCGTGGGCAGGCCGACGCGCGGTCCGGAGCACGGTGAGCACACCGAGACCGTCCTGCTGGACCTCGGGCTGACCTGGGAGGAGATCGGCGACCTCAAGGCGCGCGACGTGCTGCTGTAAGCCGCGCCGGCGCCGTCCGCCCGGCAATGGCGGCGGCTCCCGTGGAGAGGACGGGAAACCAACCATGGGTGAGCTGACGAAACTTATACGAATCAATGACTATGGCAGGGCAACGGCAGCGGAAGGAGCCTGGGCATGGAAATGAACGACATGATCCTGGTGAGTACTGACGACCACGTGATCGAGCCGCCGGACATGTTCGACGGCTTCCTTCCGGCGAAGTACGCCGACCGTGCGCCGCGGGTCGTCGGTGACAGCAAGATCGGATTCAACTGGGTGTTCGACGGCACGGCTGCCAAGCAGCTGGCGCTCGCGGCGACCGCCGGCCGTGGCCGCGGCGGCCGCGCCCAGGAGCTGCACACCGAGCCCAAGTCGTACGCCGAGATCCGGCCCGGTACCTACGACGTCCATGAGCGGATCAAGGACATGGACGCCAACGGGGTTCTGGGGTCCCTGAACTTCCCGTCCTTCCCCCGGTTCTCCGGCGCGCTGTTCGCCGAGGCGGCGAAGAAGGACGCCGACCTCGCGCTGGCGGTGGTCCAGGCATACAACGACTGGCACATCGAGAAGTGGTGCGGCGCCTACCCGGAGCGGCTCATCCCGTGCGCTCTCGGGCCCATCTGGGACGTGCAGCTCATGGCCGCCGAGATGCGTCGGGTCGCCGCCAGGGGCGTGCACGCCGTCACCTTCTCGATGAACCCGCACGGTCTCGGCCTGCCCTCGCTGCACGACGCCTACTGGGACCCGTTCTGGGAGGTCTGCGAGGAGAACGAAATCGTCATCTGCATGCACATCGGGTCCGGGGCCGCGATGATCCAGACCTCGCCGGACGCGCCGATGCTGACCCGGGTCACCTGCTCGGGCATCAACATCTACCCGACGGCCGCCGACCTCATCTGGTCGCCGATGATGGTCAGGTTCCCGAGCCTGCGCTTCGCGCTGTCCGAGGGCGGGATCGGATGGATCCCCTACTTCCTCGAGCGGGCCGACTACACCTACCGGCACCACGTCGCGGACCTGCCTGACCACCCGTTCTACGGCATGAAGCCCAGCGAGCGGTTCAACGAGCGCATCATCACGTGCTTCATCGAGGACGAGCACGGCGTGGCGAACCTCGACGTCATGAACGTCGACAACGTCACCTGGGAATGCGACTACCCGCACCCGGACAGCGCCTGGCCGACCTCGCCGGAGGACTCCTGGGCGTACATGCGGCAGATCGATGACGACGAGGTCATCAACAAGATCACGCACCTGAACGCGATGCGCATCTTCAAGTACAACCCGTTCGAGCGCATGCCGAAGAGCGAGTGCACGGTCGGCGCGCTGCGGGCGCGCGTGCCCGGCCACGACGTCTCCTACGTGCCGGGCAAGCAGTACCAGCTCGGCCGGCTGACCCAGGCCACCATGGCATCCGAGCGCCCGCTGCAGCCCGCGCAATAGCGGCAAGCCGACCGCCGTCGGGCCTGCTCCCCGCGCGAGCCTGTATCTTATAAACATCA
>JADGHD010000417.1 GCA_019689615.1 Frankia sp.
CGCGACGAGGCAGGTCGGCATCGCCCATCTGAGCCCGATTGGCGGGTCCGGGGCCGCTGCCCCGGTCTGCTCGCCGGCTTGCTGGCTCGCCGGTAACGGGCGGGGCCGCGCGATTCTCCCGGCCGATTCATTGCCCCTGGTCACGAAGTGGGCGCCGGGCTGGCAGATGGCCTTCGCTGACGCGGCAGGAGGTGCCCATCCCCGCGATACCCTCACCGCGCCCCCAACGGACTCGCCATCGTGGTTGGCCGTGTAGCGGGATGCTGCACACCTTCTAGTGCTCCGCACATGGGTCACGATGCGCGCGTCCGGGCGACCTTGGCAAGAGAAGGGCAATCCGTGTGATTTCCTTGGGGGGAGCGGGACGGAGGTTCCAGCGATGTGGGGTCGCGCATGAGTGCCCCGGCCGGTCCACGGGGGTCAGTCCTCGACCGTGACGGGGGCCGTCGGAACCGGAACCGCGACCGCGACCAGTCCGGTTACCGCGTCGGGCGGCCGGGCTCGGCCGGGGAGACCGGTTATGGCGTCCCACCGCCAGCGGCCGGCCGTGGCGCCCGCGGCCCGGGCGGCTACTCCGGCCGGCCTCGCGGCATCACCTTCGGCCGCCTGGGCCGCGCGCTGGTCACGAGCGCGGTGACCGGCCTGGTGGTGGCTCTGCTGGCGGTCCCGTTCGTCGGCATCGTCGGGTTGACCGCCAAGACCGGCGCGGACCGCTGGATGGCCCTGCCGGCGAACCTCACCGAGCCTCCGCTGGTCGAACCGTCCCGGATCCTGGACGCGCAGGGGAATGTCATCGCCACCCTGGTCGGCGAGCAGTACCGCGAGGTGGTGCCGCTCTCCCGGGTGCCGCAGGTGATGCGTCAGGCCATCATCGACATCGAGGACGCCCGGTTCTACGAGCATTCCGGCGTCGACTACCGCAGCATGATCCGCGCCTACCTGGCCAACCGGCAGAGCGGCGAGGTGATCCAGGGCGGTTCGACCCTCACTCAGCAGTATGTGAAGAATGTGCTGCTCTCGGCGGCGACGACCGACGAGGACCGGCAGGCGGCCATCGAGCAGACCGTCGAGCGCAAGCTCCGGGAGGCCAGGCACGCCCTCTACCTGGAAGAGCACCTCAGCAAGGACGAAATTCTCGAGCGGTACCTGAACATCGCCTACTTCGGCGACGGCGCCTACGGCATCCAGGCCGCCGCCAAGCGCTACTTCGGCATCGACGTCGAGGCGCTGAGCCTGCCGCAGGCCGCGCTGCTCGCCGGCCTGGTGAAGAACCCGAGCGCGTACAACCCGGCCCAGCACCCGCAGGCCGCCAAGACCCGCCGCGACCTGGTACTCGACCGCATGCACGAGCTCGGCCACATCAGCGACGCCGAACTGGCCGAGGCCAAGGCCGCCCCGATCGAGCTGAACCAGCCACCCCGGTCGCCCGACCCCTGCCAGGACTCGGCATACCCGCTCTTCTGCGCCGAGATCCGCCGGCAGCTGATCAACGACCGCACCTTCGCGCCCACCGAGGCCGACGCCCGCAAGCTGCTCTTCGAGGGCGGCCTGACGATCAGGACCACGCTGGAGCCGGTCGCGCAGCAGGCGGCCGACTCGGCCGCGCGCGAGGTCGTCCCGGTCGGCAACCGGGTGGCCGCCGGCGTCGCCGTGGTCCAGCCGGGCACCGGCAACGTGCTCGCGTTGGCCCAGAACCGGGAGTACGGCGAGACCGACGACCGCCAGCCGCCGGCGACGACCGCCGACTTCGTGCACACGAAGGAGATCTACCCGGTCAACGAGACGTCGTTCTCGCCCGGCTCGACGTTCAAGACCTTCGCGCTCGTGGCCGCGATCGAGCGGCGGATGCCGCTGTCGACGACGTTCCTGTCACCGGCCTGCTACCAGTCGTCGAGGTTCCCGAACCCGCAGCCGAGCAACTGCTACGGCAACGCCGACCCGAACGAGGCCGGCTACTACTCGCTGACCACGGCCACCTGGCACTCGGTGAACACCTACTACATCCAGCTGGCCGAGCAGATCGGCATCCTGAACATCGCCGAGATGGCCCGCCGGCTCGGGGTGAGCTCCTGCCGCGTCCAGGAGCATCGGGACAACCAGCGCGAGGACTCGCCCTGCCACGGGATCCCCGGCGTCAGTTCGGCCGACGGGGCGTTCACGATCGGCTCGAACGAGGTCAGCACGCTGGACCTGGCGACCGCGTACGCCACCCTTGCCGCCCGCGGCCTGCGCTGCGACCCGCGGTTCATCCTGTCGATCACCCAGCGGGTCGGCGGCTCCGACCGGCCGCTGCCGTTCAGCACCCCGGGCCCGTGCGAGCAGGTGATCAGCGAGCAGGTCGCCGATACGGCCACCGCGGTCCTGGAGGGCGTGATCAACAACGGCACGGCCGCCGGCAACGCCCGGATCGGCCGTCCGGCCGCCGGCAAGACCGGAACGGCCGAGGACTTCAGCGCGGCGTCGTTCGTCGGGTACATCCCGCAGCTCGCGGTCGCGGTCACCCTCGCCGACCCGCGCGGCCCGCAGACCCATCCGCTGCGCAACGTCCTCGGCCACTCGGTCGTCTACGGCGGCGGCTTCCCGGCCCAGATCTGGGCGAAGACGATGACCCGCGCGATCGAGGGCTTCCGTCTGCCGGTGGCCCCGATGCCGACGCCGGACAACACCCAGCCGCAGATCCCGACCAAACCGGTGCCGGACGTCAGCGGTCACTCGGTCGACGACGCCGTCGCCCTGCTGCGTTCCCAGGGCTTCACGGTCGCCGGGGTCGCTCCGGGCACGCCAGGGGTCGTGATCGGCACGCTTCCACCGGCCGGCACCGAGATCTCGCAGGCCCAGCCGGTCGCCCTGCTCGTCGCCGGCAGCCAGTTCTCGCCGTCGGTTCGGCCCGGCAACCCGGTCAGCGACGATGACGATCGCCCCGGACGGGGTGGCGGCCGAGATCGTCGTTAGCCGCGGCGTAGGAAGAACGGCGCAGGAAGAACACCGGCCGGCCGCCCAGACAGCCCGGGCGGCCGGCCAGCGCAAGATCAGCGGGTCAGGCGGTCAGGCGGGCCTTGACCAGCTCCGCCACCTTCTTTCCTTCTGCCCGGCCGGCGACGGCGCCCTGCACCGCCTTCATCGCCGGGCCCATCGCCTTCGGGCCGGCGAAGCCGCCCTCCGCGAGCACCCGGTCGACCAGCGCCGCCAGCTCCTCGTCGCTGAGCGGTTGGGGCAGGTAGGCGGTGAGCACGTCGCCCTCCGCGCCCTCCCGGGCAGCCTGCTCGCTCCGGCCGGCGGCGGCGAACGCCTCGGCGGCCTCCCGGCGCTTGCGGACCTCGCGGGCCAGAACCTTCTCCACCTCGGCGTCGGACAGCTCCCGGGCGGCCTTCCCAGCCACCTCGGCGTCCTTCACTGCCGTCAGCGCGAGCCGCAGCGTCGCGGTGCGCAGCTCGTCGCGCTCCTTCATCGCCGCGGTCAGGTCAGCACGCAGTCGTTCCTTCAAGGTGGTCATGGTCACCGCAGCCTAGGGTCACGTACGGCATCAGTCACCTCGATTCTCCTCCGGGTCGCGGACCCCGGCGCGCACGCCCCGGACCCGGCGCGCTCACTCGCCGGGCGGCGCCTGGCCGTCGAGGTGGCCGGTGGCGTTGTGGGCGACGCGGTGCCGCGGGGCCGAACCGACCTGCGGCGGGCGGTGGGACCACGCGGTGGGACCACCGGGTCAGGGATGGGCTGATGCCGTCGGGGGCGGCCCGTGGGTGATGCGCCTCCGTGTCCGTCCGGTGGCGCGGTGCCGGCCTGCCGGCGGGCGTGGGTAAGACTGAACGAGTGCCAGGTGACAATCCCGCCAACAGCCGATTCGACGCGCCGGTCGGCGCCAGAGCCATGAGCGGGGGACTGGTCCGGGCAATGGCCGGGCTCGCGCTCGCCGGCGCCGCCACCGCCGGGTACGCGGCCTATGAGCGCGACTCGTACACGCTGACCCGGCGGGAGGTGCCGGTCCTGCCGCCCGGCTCGCTGCCGCTGCGGATCCTGCACCTGTCCGACCTGCACGTGACTCCCCGCCAGCAGCGGAAGATGCGCTGGCTCGGCGAGCTCGCCCGGCTCGTGCCCGACCTCGTCGCGCTCACCGGCGACGTGCTGGCCCATCCGGACGCCGCCACGCCGCTGCGCCGCGCGCTGGCACCGCTCTACGGCTTCCCGGGGATCTTCGTGCCGGGCAACAACGACTACCACATGCCCGTCCCGCGCAGCCCGCACCACTATCTGAAGCGGAACCGGCCGACGAAGCCGCCGAAGGGCGCGCCGCTGGACTGGGAGGGCTTCGCCAAGGACCTGTCGGTCGAGTCCGGCTGGGTGAACGTCACCCACACCCGCCAGGTGCTGACCGTGGCCGGGCGGCGGGTCGAGGTCCGCGGCGTCGACGACGCCCGCCTGCGCCGCGACCAGGTCTGGCGCGTCGCCGGCCCGCCGCCCGCGGATGTCGACCTGGCCCTGGGGCTCTCCCACACCCCGGAACCACGGGTGCTCGACGCGTTCGCCTCCTTCGGCGTCCAGCTCACGCTGTCCGGCCACACCCACGGCGGCCAGGTCCGCCTCCCCTTCGTCGGCGCCCTGGTCACCAACTGCGGCCTCGACCGCCGTCAGGCCCGCGGCGTCTCCGCCTGGCCGCCCGCCGCCGACCGCGGCGAGCAGCCCGCCACGATGCGGCTGCACGTCTCCGCCGGGCTGGGTACGTCCCCCTTCGCCCCTGTCCGCTTCCGCTGCCGTCCCGAAGCCACCCTCCTCACGCTGGTCCCG
>JADGHD010000418.1 GCA_019689615.1 Frankia sp.
GCGTCACCACCAGCGGCGTCGCCGGCCCTTCGCCGTCTCTGGCCGACCACCCCGGGCGCCAGCCGGGCGCCCAACGTGACCGGACAGAGGAGAAGGACCCGTTGGCGTTGCGCGTTTTTAGAACGTGTACTAGTTTTCCGCCCAACTCAGTCAGTGAGCCAGGTCACGTGGTGGCCGGGCAGCCAGGCCCGCGCGGCGGCGCGTGCCGCACTGTGAGCCGGCAGGACCCTGCCCGGGCGACACCGGGCGAGGGCCGCGCGCTCGAACGACCCGAACCACGACGGCGCCGGACCGCCCACCCCGCAGACGGAGGCGACGATGCAGGTCCACGACCGGCTGTTCATCGGCGGAGCCTGGACGGCGCCCGCCGGCACCGACACCATCGACGTGGTCTCGCCCGCGACCGAGGAGGTCATCGGCCGGGTGCCCGAGGGCACGCGGGCCGACCTCGACGCCGCGGTCGCCGCCGCCCGGGCGGCGTTCGACGACGGCCCGTGGCCGAGGATGAGCCCGGCCGAGCGCGCCGACAGGATCGCGGCGATCGCCGCCCACCTGAACAGCCGGGCCGAGGAGGTCGCCCGCACGATCAGCGCGGAGATGGGCAGCCCGATCTCCTGGTCGCTGTTCGGGCAGGTCTACGCGGCGACGTTCGCCCTCGACTACTTCGCCAACCTGGCCCGCACGTTCGAGTTCACCGACGTGCGCACCGGCGTGATGGGACCGGCGCTGGTCCGGCGGCTGCCGGTGGGCGTGGTCGGCGCGATCGTGCCGTGGAACGTGCCGCTCTACGTCACCGCGCTCAAGCTCGGCCCGGCACTGGCCAGCGGCTGCACGATCGTGGTCAAGCCGGCGCCGGAGACGCCACTGTCCGCCTGGCTGCTCGCCGAGGCGGTCGAGGCGGCTGGGCTGCCGCCCGGCGTCGTCAGCATCGTGCCCGCGCACCGGGAGGTCAGCGAGCACCTGGTCACCCACCCGGGCGTCGACAAGATCAGCTTCACCGGGAGCACGGTGGCCGGCCGGCGGATCGCGTCGCTGTGCGGCGACCGGCTCGCCCGCTGCACGCTGGAGCTGGGCGGCAAGTCCGCCGCTCTGCTGCTGCCCGACGTCGACATCGCCGAGACGCTGCCCAGGCTGCTGCCCGCCGCGATCATGAACAACGGGCAGGCCTGCGTCGCGCAGACCCGGCTGCTCGCGCCGCGCGAGCGCTACGACGAGATCGTCGACGCGCTGGTCGGCGCGGTCGGCGAGATGAAGGTCGGCGACCCGCTGGACGCCGGGACCGTGGTCGGCCCGCTGGTGTCGGCCCGCCAGCGCGAGCGCGTCGAGGGCTACATCGCCGCCGGCCGGGACGCCGGCGCGAAGGTGGCCCTGGGCGGCGGGCGGCCGGCGGAGCTCGAGCGCGGCTGGTACGTCGAGCCGACCGTGTTCACCGAGGTCGACAACAGCATGCGGATCGCCCAGGAGGAGATCTTCGGCCCGGTCCTGTCGGTCATCCCCTACCAGGACGTCGAGGAGGCGGTCCGGATCGCCAACGACTCCCGCTACGGCCTGTCCGGCTCGGTCTGGACCGCGGACGTCGACCGCGGCCTGGAGATCTCCGGCCGGATCCGCACCGGCACGTTCAACGTCAACACGTTCATGCTGGAGAACTGCGCGCCGTTCGGCGGGTTCAAGCAGTCCGGCATCGGCCGCGAGCTCGGCCCCGAGGGCCTGTCCGCCTACATCGAGTACCAGTCGGTCAACCTGCCGGCCGGCTGGTCGCCGGCGGGCGGCTCGGCTGGCGCGGCTGCCGACGGCGCGAGCGGAGCGGGCTCGTGAGCGCCGGCGGGGACGGCACCGCCCACGGAGGGGCCGGCTTACCCGGGGCCGCCGCGACGGCGCCGTCGGCCGGGCTCGCTGCCGCGCTGTCGGAGGGCCGGCACGCCGCCGTGGCCGCCGACGGCGGGGAGATCCTGCTCTTCCTGTTCACCCGCAAGGAAGGCCTGTCCGACGCCGAGTTCCGTAACCACTACCTCGGGGTGCACGCCCCGATGAGCGTCGCCCACTCCACCGCCACCGGCCGCTACGTCGTCCGCCTGGTCGAGGGCGGCGCCGGGCCGGTGCCGGTGGACGCGATCACCGAGATCTGGACCGAGTCGGTGGACGCGTTCATCGACCCGGCGAAGGGCTGGGACTCCGCGGAGAACTGGAAGACGGTCCTGGACGACGCGAACAGCTTCCTGTCCGGCTTCCACATGTACCGGGTCCGCCGGCAGGTCCTTGGCGCGGCGGAGCCGGCGACGGTCCCGGGCGAGCCCGGCCCGGACGGCCGCTCCCCCGGCGTCGTGCTCGCCCACCTCGTGCTCGACGACCCCGGTGCCGGCCCGGCCGCGGGCGCTGCCGGTGGGGACGCCCCCTGGTCGGACGACGACCTCATCCCGGGCACGGTCCGCTACGAGGTGATCCAGTCGTTGGCCCCGGATGGCCCGCCGCTGCGTGCCGTCGAGCTGGTCGCACTTCCAGACGCAACCGCAGCGCACTATCGCCGGCACACATTCGTCCTCGGCGAGTACGTCCAGAAGGAGCAGTGATCGAATGCGCACCAAAGCGGCGGTGCTGTGGGAGCGGGGCAAGCCGTGGAGCGTCGAGGAGATCGAGCTTGACCCGCCCAAGGCCGGCGAGGTGCTGGTGCGCTGGCACTACGCGGGCATGTGCCACTCCGACGACCACATGGTCACCGGCGACATGCCGGCCGGCCTGCCGATCGTCGGCGGCCACGAGGGCGCCGGCGTCATCGAGGAGGTCGGCCCCGGCGTGACCACGGTCGCCCCTGGCGACCACGTGGTCTGCATGTTCATGCCGGCGTGCGGCACCTGCCGGTGGTGCGCCAGCGGCCGGTCGAACCTGTGCGACCTGGGCGCGAACCTGATGGGCGGGCGCGGTGTCGACGGCACGGCCCGCTTCCACGGCCGTGGCGAGGACATCTCGGCGATCTGCTTCCTCGGCACGTTCAGCGAGTACGCCGTGCTGCACGAGCGGTCCGTGATCAAAATCGACGACGACATCCCGCTGGCCGCGGCGGCGCTGGTGGCCTGCGGCATCCCGACGGGGTTCGGCTCGGCGGTGCACACCGCCGCGGTGCGGCCCGGCGAGACGGTCGTCGTCGCGGGCGTCGGCGGCGTGGGCGCGGCCGCGATCCAGGGTGCCCGGATCGCCGGCGCGGAGAAGATCGTCGCGATCGACCCGATGCCGTTCAAGCGCGACGCTGCCAAGATCTTCGGCGCCACGCACACCGCCGCCGACTTCGCCGAGGCCACCGAGCTGGTCCGGGAGCTGACCCGCGGGGTGATGGCCGACGCCGCGATCCTGACCGTGGGCGTCGCGCGGGGCGAGCACATCGCGCCGATGATGGGCCTGGTCTCCAAGGGCGGCCGGGTGGTCGTCACGGCGGTCGCCCCGATGACCGACACCGAGGTGACGCTCTCGCTCTTCGACCTCACGATCTTCCACAAGGAGCTGCGCGGCACGCTGTTCGGCGGCTCGAACGGCCGCGCCGACATCCCGGCGCTGCTGCGGCTCTACCGTTCCGGCCAGCTCAGGCTGGACGAGATGATCACGAACAGGTACCCGCTGTCCGAGGTCAACGCCGGCTACGCGGACATGCACGCCGGCAGGAACATCCGCGGGATCATCGTCCACGACGTCGGCTGACGTCCCCTCGCCACGGAGGCCCCGTGCCTGACGACGCCCTGGCAGAACCCACCCCCACCGACGGCTACTCGGCCCTGGCCGCCACCAACCCGGGCCGGGCCGACCAGGACGACCCGGCCCCCGGCGGCGCCAGGTCGGGCCCGGTCGGCCCGGTCGACCTGGTCGACCGGACGATCCTGATCACGGGGGTCACCGGGCAGGTCGCCCGGCCGCTGGCGATGGCGCTCGCCCGCGGCAACACCGTCTACGGCGCCGCCCGGTTCAAGGACGCGAGGTTACGCGACGAGCTGACCGCGGCCGGCGTGCGCTGCACCCCGGCGGACCTGGTCAGCGGGGACCTGTCCAAGCTGCCGGAGCGGGTCGAGTTCGTGCTGCACTTCGGGGTGGTCAAGTCCAACCGGTGGCACCTCGACCTGGACGGCAACATCGGCGGCACGATCGCGCTCGCCGAGCGCTACGCCGGCATCGCCACCGCGTTCCTGCACTGCAGCTCGGGCGCGGTGTACGCGCCGGACCACGACGGTCTGCTCGGCGAGGACCACGCGCTCGGCGACAGCCACCGCGTCTGGCCGTTCCTGCACACCTACAGCATCTGCAAGATCGGCGCCGAGGGCGCCGCCCGGTACGCCGCCCGCAGGTTCGGGCTGCCCACGACGATCGCCCGGATGAACGTGCCGTACGGCCCGGTCGCCGGCGGGCTGCCGGACTACCACCTGCAGATGATGGCGGCCGGGATGGCGATCCCGGTGTACGGCCCGCCGGCCGGCTCCGGCGAGCCGCCGGCCACCCCGACCCGCTACCAGCTCCTGCACGACGACGACACCGCCGCCATGATCCCCGGCCTGCTGGCGATCGCCGACGTGCCCGCCACCACGATCAACTGGGCCGGCCCCGAGGTCGTGAGCATCCAGGAGTGGTGCGCCGAGCTCAGCGCGCTGACCGGGCTGGAGGCGCGGTTCGAGCCGACCAGGGACACGCTCGGCAGCGTGGTCATGGACCTGACCAGGCTGCACGCCGAGGTCGGCCGGGCCACGGTGCCGTGGAAGGAGGGCCTGCGGGCGATGGTCGCCGCCCGCCCCCCCCACCTGCTC
>JADGHD010000419.1 GCA_019689615.1 Frankia sp.
ACTGCATTTCGGCGCCCGCGTAAGATGTGTTTATGTGTCAGGCGTGGCCTGGCCGTGCCCCGCGACGCTGGCCAGGCGTCCCGGCGCTGCGCCGCCGGGCGGGCCGGCCTCGGCAGCCGCCCGGCCGCCGCGCCACCAGGCGACCACGTACCGCGCCGCGCCCGGCGCCGGGGTGCCGGTGGCGTCGACGAGCGCCGTGGCCACCTGTCCGGGGCCGGCGCCGGACCCGGCGACGGCGAGCGCCTGGCGCACGGCGACCGCCTCGGCGGCGCGCACCGCCTCGGCCCGGCCGGATGACGTGGGCACGGCGGCGAGGCCGATCCCGAGCGGCCCGGAGTCGGCGGTGACGGCGACGCCGAGGCCGGCGGTGGCGGCGAACGCGACCACCGGTGCCCCGTGGCCGGCGAGCCGGCTGGTCAGCCGGGCCACGCCGGCGCCGGCCTCGGCCGCGGCCGCGCCGCCGTCCGGTGCCGGCAGTGGCGGGGCGTCGACGGTCACCTCGACCCCCCAGACGTCCGCGTCCGGCTCGCGCGCCCACAGCCAGCGGCGGACGGCGTCCTTGGCGGCGATCCGGCCGAGCAGGAAGGCCTGCGCGTCGCGGGGCGTGCGGGCGGCCATGGCGGCCCGGTCGGCGGTGGCGAGGTAGTGGCGGACCGCGAGCTCGCGGGAGGCCGGGTCGGTCCAGCGGTCGTGGGCGCTGACCCAGCCGCCCGGCCGGGCCACGCCCAGGGCCTTGCGCTCGGGCTGCAGCATCAGCGCGAGCAGGTCCCCGTCGCCGCCGAACCGGCGATCGGTCCAGCCCTCGATCGTGATCCGCGGCGTCCTGGCCGCCCGGGCGGCCGCCTGGCCGCCGCCGGGGTGCTGGTCGTGGACGACGATGTCGGCGGTGACGGTGCGCTCGGCGACGTCGAGCACGCGGACCGTGCAGTCGAACCGCTCCCCCGGCGCCGGCGGCGGGCCGTGGAAGGCGATCCGGCCGACGGCGATCGGCAGCAGCAGGCTGTCGTGCGACAGGTACTCCATCGCCCAGAAGCCGAGGAGCTGGCCGACGCTGTCCAACAGGCCGCCGCGGGCCGGCGGGCAGACCAGCTCGCCGCGCGCCCCCACCGGCGAGAGCGCCCGCAGCGCGGTCAGGCCCTGGTAGCCGGGCCCGTGGAAGAGCCACCCGTCGTAGAGGTCGCGCGGGCGCACGTCGGTCGGCGCCTCGTCCGGCAGCCGCTCGCCGGCCGCGGGCCAGTCCCGCGCCGCGCCAGCCGCCGGCGCCTCCCAGCCGGCCGCGGTGGCGTCGGCGCCGGCGAAGTGGACGGTGCAGCGGGCGTGCCCGGCCAGCTCGACGCGGACCTGGCCGGGGCCGGCCGCCCTGGCCGTGAGCGTGATGTCGGCCGGCGGCTCGATCACCAGCCAGCGCAGCATCCGCACGTCGCTGATGGCCACCAGCCGGGCGGCGGCCGGGTCGGCCAGCAGCGTCGCGGCGTGCTCGACCATCAGGTCCAGCACGCCGGTCATCGGGACGACCGGGAACCGGTCGGCCAGGTCCGGCCAGCCCGGCGGCTGCCGGTAGAAGCAGTGGTCGAGCACGTCCGGGAAGTCGCGGACGCCGAGCGTTCGCCGCACGACGCGCTCACCGGCGGCCACCGGCGCCGGGGCCCGGCCGGTCCGCGGCGGGTCCAGGACCGCGGTCGCGGCGCGGGCCGCGGCGCCGGCGGGCGCGCCGGCCCGCGCGGGGATGCCCACCGCCTCGGCCGGTGCGGCCGCGGTGGCGGTCGGTGCCTGCGAGGCCACCGCCACGGCATCGGGCCGGCCAGCCGGGCGCGGGAGCAGGTCGAAGCGGGGCTGGGCACCCTCGGCCCACAGCGCGGCGATGGCGCGCCGGAGCTGGTCGAGGCCGCCGCGGGCGGAGGTGTTGGTGAGCACCGCGGCGTGGTCGGCGCCGTGCCCGGCGGCGGTCAGCGTGTCGGTGACGAACGAGGCCACGCTGCCGACCCCGACCTGGACGAACACGCGCACGCCGGCGTCGTGCATGGCCAGCACGAGCGGGCGGAACCGCACCGGCTCGACGAGGTGGCGCAGCACCAGGGAGCGCACGGCGTCCGGCTCGTCCACCGGATAGGGGGCGACGGTGGTCGCCGACCAGGCCGGGACGTCCGGGCGGTGCATCGGCAGGCTGGCCGCCGCGCCCCGGAACGGGGCGAGGTGCGGGGCCAGGTGCGGGGAGTGGAAGCCGGACCGGAACGACAGCACGGTCGCCGGCAGCCCCGCCCGCTGCGCCCGGGCGACCGCGGTCTCGACCTGCTCGCGCGGGCCGCAGACCACGGCCTGGGTGGGCGAGTTGTCGTGGGAGAGCACCACGTCGGGCAGGCCGGCGTACAGCGGCGCGGCGTCGTCAGCCGAGCAGCCGAGCGCGCCGAACACCACGCCGGGGATCTCGACCACGTCGGGGCGGAACATCGGCAGCAGCGCGCCGAGCTCCTCCAGCCGGACCATCCCGCTGGTGATCATCGCGTTCCACTCGCCGATGCTGTGCCCGCCGACCGCGTCCGGCGCGACGCCCAGCCGGCGCAGCGCGACGTCGAGCAGCCAGTTCACGCCCAGCCCGGCGAGCCCGTACGCGCCGATCTGCGCCGTGCCGCCGACGTCCGGCCGGGGCAGCCCGAAGTGGTCGGCCACGTCGTCGACGCGCGGGGCGAAGCTGTGCTCCAGCCCGCAGAACAGGAACGCCAGACGCCCCCGCTCGCCGGTCGGGGTGGGGCTGCGCAGCAGCGGCCGTGGCGAGTACCAGATGTCCTCCGCGCCCCGCCACGGCTCGCCGGCCTCGACGATCTGCCGGGCGAGCGCGCGGCGCCGCGGGCTGGGCGCGCCGATCGCCAGCCGCTGGCCGACGCCTGCCGTCGGCGCGGCCGCCGCGTCGTCCCTGGCGAGCAGCTCGGCATCCGGGCGGGAAAGCGCCCGGCGCAGCTCGTCCGGGCCGGCGCCGGTGACGAGCAGCGTCCGTTCCGGCCCGCCCGTGCCGCCCGGCTGGGCTGGCTGGTCAGGCACCGAACGCTCCTGGGTCGCCGGCCAGGTAGACGACCTGGGTTGGCGCGTCGGCCGGGTCGGCGTCACCAGGGGTGAGCGCGCGGGCGATCTCGGCCAGGCAGGCGGCGACCCCGGCGGCCGGGTCGATCAGGCCGATGCCGCGGCGGGCGTACTCGCGCTCCAGTTCCGGGGAGACCATGCCGCCGCCGCGCCAGGGGCCCCAGTCGATCGCCACGACCCGGCCGCCGTGCGGCGCGAAGCGGGCCGCCCAGGCGTGCGCGAGCGCGTCGAGCGCGTCGTTCGCTGCCGCGTAGTCGGACTGCCCGCGGTTGCCGAACACCCCGGCGACGCTGCCGAACAGCACCAGGAACCGCAGGTCGTCGCGGACGGCCGCGGCGATCGCCCGGGCGGCCGCGACCTTGGTGTCGTAGACCCGGGCGAACGCGTCCGCGGTCTTGTCGCGCAGCAGCCGGTCGTCGAGCACCCCGGCGCCGTGGATCACCCCGTCGAGGCGGCCGTGGCGGGCGTAGATGTCGTCGATGACCGCGCGCAGCGCCGCGGCGTCCCGGACATCGACGGCGTGGTAGCGCACCGACGCCGCCTTGCCGGCCAGCCCGTCCAGGGCCGCCCGGATCTCCCGCTCGGCGAGCACCTGCCGGATCCTGGGCTCGATCTGGGACGGCCGGCTCAGCCCCGACTCGGCCAGCACCCGGCGCAGCGACCGCGCGTCCGCGGCGCCCGCCGTCAGCGGGTCCTCGGGGCCGGGCGGCGCCGGGCTGCGCCCGACCAGCTCGAGGGCGCACCCGGTCGCCTCGGCGAGCGCCAGCGCCACCCGGGCGGTGATCCCACGGGCCCCGCCGGTCGCCAGCACGACCGAGTCCCGCCCGAGCCCGCCGGCCCGCAGCGCCGCCGCGAGCCGCGCGAGGTCCGGCGACGGCCCGGCACCGGGCAGGGCCGCGAGCGGCACCGGGGTGGGCGTGAGCCGCTGGCCGTCGCGATGGCGGACGGTGCTCGGCCCGGTGCCGTCGACCAGCTCGGCCACCAGCCGTGCCGCAAGCGCCGCCACCGGCTCGTCGGTAGCGGACGCGAGGTCCACCAGCCGGACGCGGCCCGCAAGCTCCCGGTCGAGCGCCCGCGCGAGCCCGGGCAGCCCCAGCGGCGCGGCGGCGCTGGCCAGCAGCAGCTGGCTCGCCCCACCCAGCGCGAGCGCACGGACCAGCTCGAACGCCCCCGGCAGCAGGTCGTCCGCGCCCCCGGGGCTGGCCGGCACCAGCCACACCACCCCGTCGGCGCCCGCACCGGTCGCGAGCGCCTCGGCCACCGCGGCCACGGCGTCCGGCCCCTGGCCGGCCCCCGGCCCCCCGGTCACCTGGGCCCCGCGCTCGGCGAGCCGCGCGGCGAGCGCGCCTGGCAGCTCCGCGCCCGCGAGCCCGTCGTCGCCCCCACCGTGCACGACCAGCACGCGCGCCCCGTCGAGCGCGCCCCGCCCGGCCGGCGCCGCCGGCGCGACCTCGGTCAGCTCCACCGTCAGCCGGGCCAGCGCGGCGTTGCCGGCCTGGGCCGCCGGGTGCTCGTCCGGCGCCGCGGATGCCGGCAAGCCGCCGACGGGCGCCTCAACCGCCGGCTGCGGGTCCGCTGGCGCTGGGGCAGTCAGCGCCTCGCCGGTCGGCTGGGCAGTCGTGGACGAGGCGGGTGGCGACGCGGGGATGGTCGGCGCCACGGCCGCCGGCGCGGCGGCCG
>JADGHD010000420.1 GCA_019689615.1 Frankia sp.
CTAGTATTCACATCACATGACACGAGCCTGTTGAACCACCTGAATCGCGACGAGGTCTGGCTCACGGAGAAGGCCGAAGACGGCAGCACGAGGCTGGGAGCGCTCGCGGAGTTCGCAGGCGAACGTGTGCGGAAGTCGATGAACCTCGAGACCGCTTATCTGCATGGAAGGTTCGGAGCGTTGCCTGACATAGACCAGACCGAGCTGTTGCGCGCCTTGGGCCTCATCGGATAGCTTCGTTGCCACCGAAGCGCGGAGGGCCGAAGCCGTTCCGACGGGTGACCGAGGTTCGGCCCGAACCTGGACGGACGGCTGGGGAAGACCATCCATGTCAGCAGCTACCCTCCGAAACGGAGTGACGCCGCGCGCCGCGCGTTGAACCTGGCCGAGCGGCATGAGGGGAACGGCACGGGTTTCCCGACGACAATCCCTCGTCGTCGTTCTTCAGGCTGCTGGAATCACTGGAGGGTGCTGTCCGCCCGAGAACCTGAGCCGTGGGGCGGCCCGGGGCTGGGATGGACCCGGGCAGGAAGGATGGCGGACGTGGCTCGTCAGCTTCCGCCGGAGTGGGACGCGCGGCCGAGTTGGCGGCGGACAGGGGACCCCTACTTCCCGGTTGCCGCGCTTGTGGACGGCCGGTGGTGGGTGCTGCGCGTCAACAGCTTCCCTGACCATCCGCTGTGGACGCTGTTCGTGGACGGGGAGCGGCGCTTTGACGTCGACGACGCGCCGCCGGCCTGGGGGCGGCCGGCGGACCCGTCGTTGCCGCGGCTGGACGGGGAACTCGTGGGCGAGGTGCTGGCGCCGGTGGAGGGCCTCATCGCCTATGGCAGCGAGGTCGGGCAGCCGTGCGACAACCCGTTCTGTTGCGGTTGACCCGGCGCGGACTGGACGCTGGTTTGGGAGTCTGGTCTGGCGAGGTGGTCTGCCGTGGGTGGGCCAGAGCCCAGCGGGAGGTCGGAGGATGCCGCGTTTCCACCACGCCAACCTGGGAGTGCCGCCGGGTGTCGAGGACGCCGAGGGCGCGTTCCTCATCAACGTCCTTGGCTACCGCAAGCTCGACCCGCCGCCGGAACTGGTAGGCATCGTGCGCTGGTTCCAGGCCGATGACGGTAGCGAGATCCATCTGAGCGTCGACCCCGAGCACCGGCCGGCCGCGCGGGCGCACACCGCGATCGAGGTCGACGACGAGATCGAGGCCCGGCTCGAGGCCGCCGGCATCGCCTACCGGCACTCCCGCGGCTTCGCCGACGTCGCGGTCACGTTCTGCACCGACCCGGCCGGCAACCTCTGGGAGCTGCGCCGACGGCGTAGCCCGTAGCGGCGACGCGGCGCCTGCTTGACAGCCTGATCGACGAGCCGGCACGATCGAACGCATGTTCGACCGTCTTGCGGCCAGGCCACGTACCACCCGCTCCGCCCGCGTCGCTCATGGGGATTATGCGCGCCAGGAGCACCGCCTCCCCGCCCGCCTCGGCACCGACCACGCGGAACGGCCGGCCGCGACCGCGGCGCCGGCTCTGCCGCCCGGCGTCGCCGCGGCCGCGGCGCCGAGTTTGCCGCCCAGCGTGGCCCGGGTCGCGGCCCGCACCCGGCTGTCCGCGGAGCTGCTCGCCGCCCTGATCGCGGTCGAGGGCCGTACCCGGCCCACGCTCGACGACATGGAGCGCGCCGACGCCCTCGCCGACGTGCTCCTGGCCCGTCGCCGCCAGCGCGCCCGCCGCTACCGGCCGGAGCTGGCCACCACCGGCCGCGCCGGCTGACCGCACTGGCTGGACGCGTTTCTGGCCTCGGACAGATCGGGCCTCGGCCGGCGCGGGCAGGCCGGCCGAGGCCCGTGGTGGTTGGGCGGGGTGGTCAGTTCGTCGCGTCCGCGTAACGGCGAGCGGCCGCGAGCGCGGCGCGCATGGTGGCGGCGTCGACGGGTGTGCCGAGGTCGCCACCGTTCGGGCCGAAGTACAGGCCGGCGTACGCGGCGGTGTCGCGCTGGAAGCGCCAGCCCTCGGCGAGCGGGCCGGCGTCGACGGTGTCGTAGCCGATCCGGTCGAGGAACTCGGTCACGGCGGCCTTCGCGTCCGCGTCGTCTCCCGCGATCGGCAGCACCGAGCGGTCGGGCGCGCCGGCCGGGCGGGCCAGCGACAGCAGGTGCTTGAAGTAGATGTTGTTGAAGACCTTCACGACCGTCGAGCTGGCGAGATGGCGCTGCACGAGCTCGCTGGTCGTCGTGCTCTCGTTGTCCAGTTCCGCGATCTGCCCGTCGCGCTGCGGGTAGTAGTTGCAGGTGTCGAGCACGATCTTGCCGGCAAGCGGCTCCACCGGCGCGCTCCGGTAGGCATGCAGCGGGATCGTGAGGACCACCAGGTCACCGGCCCGCGCCGCGTCTTCGGTGGTGCCTGCCCGGGCCCGCTCGCCGAGCTCGCTGACCAGTCCGGCCAGCGTCTCCGGCCCCCGGGAGTTGCTCAGTACTACGTCATACCCGGCCGCGATGGCGAGCCGCGCCACGGTCGAGCCGATGTTGCCGCTTCCGATGAGTCCGATCGTCGTCATGCCCGGCGCAACCAGCCCGTCGCTGCCGGCATTCCGGGAGCCGTGCGAACGCCCGTGGCGGGGCGGCCGACGAGGCCCGCGGTAGCGGACAGCCGCTGGTCAGCGGGCCGGAAGGGGCGGCGTCGCGAGCGCGCCGCCGACGCGGCTGATTACCAGACGCGAGCCAGGACGTTCGTGACGTAACCGGTCATTCGGTCGAGCTTCGGCTTGTCGTCTGGGTTGGCGGCCGAGAGCTTCCCCTGTGCCCACTCGGCCGCCCAGGTGGGCACGTTGTGCGCGGCGATGACATAGATCCAGTTATGACCCCAGCGGTCGCTGTCATAGCGCTCGCGCATCATCTTGGCGGTCGAGTCCAGCGCCCAGTAGGGGTCGAGCGCCTTCTCGCGGGTGATGTCGGGCAGGGTGGTGTTCCACTGGCACAGCCCGAAATCCGAGTTCGTCCAATAGCCGACCGCGCCTGGGTCCCAGTTGCTTTCGATCGTCGTGATGCCGCGCAGCAGTCCTCGGGGAACCGTGTACTTCAGCGCGTACCGGTCGGCGATGGGCATGAACAGAGCGTATGACGTTTCCTTGTGGACCATGCCGAGCGGGCTGCGCTCGTTCGCCGGGATATACATGTCCCGGTTGATAGTCGGCTGCTTGCGCCGCTGGAAATCGATGAGCGCGGAACGGGTCTCCTGCGTGAACCGGCCGTCGGTCCGGATCGGCTTCGTCTTCTCCCCGGCGACCGCGACGTGCCAGTTCAGTGCCCGCTGGATCGCGACGACGCCGGCTCGCACGGCGGCGATGTCCTCAGGTGTGCTGCCCGATGGCGCGCGCTCGCCGGCCCCGATCCCGTAGTAGGGGCCGAACCCGTTGCCGGCCGCGTTCACCGTGCCGCCGCGGCCGTCCGACGGCCAGGATCCCCGGCCTACCCGCACCCGGTCCGGTGGTGTAGTCACGCCCGCCCCCGTCCTCGTCGCGCACCGGGGCCAACGTTAGGTCCCGTCGGCGGCTCCCGTACGGGGTTTGCCGCGATCTGCCCCCGCAGCGGTGCCGTCTGCCGGAGACACCGGCGAAGATCGCGGGCGGGGCCATGGCGCGGTTGGCTGGCGAGCCGGACGAACCTGCCGGCGGAGCCGGGCTGGGCCGGCGCTCGCGGGGCGGGCGCGTCGCCCGGCCGATGCGACGAGCGGCGTGGGCGTCGTGGCTGTACGCCCTCGGCGGGCCTGTCTAGATTGGCCTTCGCGACGTAGTGACTGGTCTGGCCGGTTCCGGCTGTCCGGCCGGTGGCGTGACTGACGGCGTGGCCAGCGGGGGGCCGCTGGTCCGGGCCCGGCAGAGGTGGAGGTTCCTGGTGCCCGAGCTGCCGCCGGACGGTGCTGGCCAATCCGCGGCCAGGGGTCCCGCACGCGTGCCGGACGCCGCCGGCAAGGACGTCGCGCCGACGCGGCTGTCGAAGTCAGCGGCCGACAAGGAGCTCGCCCGGTTGCAGATCGAGCTGGTGCGGATGCAGGAGTGGATTGTCCACACCGGCGGCCGGCTCGTTGTCGTCTTCGAGGGGCGGGACACCGCGGGCAAGGGCGGTGTCATCAAGCGCATCACGGAACGGCTCAATCCGCGCCACTACCGGGTGGTGGCCCTCGGCAAGCCGACTGAGCGGGAACGCACGCAGTGGTACTTCCAGCGCTACCTCACCCATTTCCCGGCGGCCGGCGAGATCGTCCTGTTCGACCGCAGCTGGTACAACCGGGCCGGCGTCGAGCGGGTCATGGGCTTCTGCACCCAGGAGGAGTACGACGAGTTCCTCCGTACCTGCCCGCAGCTGGAGCGGGCGTGGGTCCGCTCCGGGATCACGCTCGTCAAGTACTGGCTGTCGGTGAGCGACGAGGAACAGGAGAAGCGGTTCGCTCAGCGGATCAAGAGCCCGGAGAAGCGCTGGAAGCTGTCGGAGATGGACCTCGCGGCCCGTGCCCACTGGGTCGACTACGCCGAGGCCAAGGACGAGATGTTCGCGTACACGGACATCAAGGAGGCCCCGTGGTACGTGGTCGACGCTGACGACAAGCGCAGCGCCCGGCTGAACCTGATCAGTCATCTGCTCTCGCTGATCCCGTACGAGACGGTCCTCAGTCCGGACGTGACCCTGCCGCCGCGCCAGCAGCGTGCCTACAAGCGCCCCCCGATCGACAGCCAGACCTGGGTGCCGCGCCGCTACGTCGTCGACT
>JADGHD010000421.1 GCA_019689615.1 Frankia sp.
TGTCGGCGTCAGGTGCCTGGATCGGCGAGGAAGTCGAGCAGGTCGGGGATGGCCCGCGGGTCCTGGCGGAGGAAGCCATGGCCGCCGTCGTAGACCCGCAGGGTGGCGCCGGGGATGCGGGAGACGATGGCCTCGCTGTTGGCGACCGGCGCGATCCCGTCGAACCGGCCGGCGGCGACCAGCGTCGGGCAGGTGATCCGGCTCAGCCGGTCGAACACGTCGTGGCCGCGGCGCGCGCGCAGCTGTTCGAGCTCGCCGCGGCGCCGCTCGGCGGGAACGTTCGCGGTCGTCTGGCTGGCGATGCCGTCGGCGATCACGCGGTCGTCGGGGTGCTCCGCCAGCCATTCGGGCGTGTACCGGGTGTCGAGAAGCTGGGTGAAGCGAGCGGCCCGTTCCACCGGTGCCAGCTCCGCCAGCTCGTGCAGCGGGTAGGAGGACCCGCCTGCCCCGCCGGGTGACGTGCACAGCAGGGCGAGCCGTTCGATCCGCTCCGGCCAGGTCACCGCGATCTCCTGGGCGACCATCCCGCCGAAGCTGATGCCGACGAGCCGACAGCTCTCCCAGCCGACGTGGTCGAGCAGGGCGGCGGCATCGGCCGCGTAGTCCGCCATCGTGTACGGCCCGGGCGGGACCTCCGTCTTCCCCAGACCGCGCTGGTCGTGGGCCAGCACGTCGAACCGCGTCGCGAGCAGGTCCAGCATCGGGGCGAGCATCTCCAGGTTCGCCCCCGACCCGTTCACGAACAGCAGCCGCGGCCCGTCCCCGCGCCGCTCGAAGTAGACCTCGATCCCGTTCACCGTCGCCGTCGGCACCGCACCCTCCCGTCCGCCAGGAACGCCCATCGTCCCCGCCGCGCCGACCCGCGGACCACCCTTTGTCCGGTTCCGCGGACCTGTTCCGGCAACGGCCCCGGGGGTCGTCCACGGCCCCGGGCGGCACCCAGGTACCGGGCGCCGCGGATGGGGCGGCGAGCGGACGGGACGGGGAATATTCGCGCGACAACCGGCCGCTGGGCATGGCAGGGTGTCCGTCCGACTCTGCGCCGCAGGTCACGGTCGGCGGCGGCCGGGCCGGCCGCAGCGTGTGAGACCGTCAGTAGTCGGGGGTAGCCCTCTCGTCCGCCACCGAGCCGGAAGAACCAGGTCCTTCTCGTGACGTCCTTGCCTGCCCAGCAGCCTGCCGGCGCGCGCCCGGCTGGCGGTCGCGCCGAGCCCGCGGACCGCCCGGCGCGACAGCGGCGGCGGCCGGAGCGTGCCGCCGGTGGTGGTCGGGCGCCGGCCGGGCGGCGCGGCGAGCGTGGCGGCGGCCGGCCGGTGGAGCTGGCGGCGGCGGAACGGGCCGAGCTGGCCGCGCTGTCGGCGCGGCTGCTGGCGCTCATGCCGCGGGACGGGCATCGGCTGGCCCGGCGGCTGGACGCGGTGCGCCGGGAGCCGGACCCGGCGGCGCGAGCGGCGGCGACCGCCGAGATCACGGCCGAGATCGAGACCGCCGAGATCAGGATCGCGCTGCGCCGCGAGTCGGTGCCGAAGCTGGAGTATCCGGCGGAGCTGCCGGTCAGCCAGCGCAGGGACGAGATCCTGGCGGCCATCCGCGACCACCAGGTGGTGATCGTGGCCGGGGAGACCGGCTCCGGCAAGACCACCCAGATCCCGAAGATCTGCCTGGAGCTGGGCCGCGGCGTCGCCGGGATGATCGGGCACACCCAGCCGCGGCGGCTGGCGGCCCGCGCCGTCGCCGACCGGATCGCCGAGGAGCTCGGCACGCCGCTCGGCGGGACCGTCGGCTACCAGGTGAGGTTCACCGACCAGGTCGGCGAGGACACGCTGGTCAAGCTGATGACGGACGGCATCCTGCTGGCCGGGATCGGCAACGACCGGCTGCTGCGCCAGTACGACACGCTGATCATCGACGAGGCGCACGAGCGCAGCCTCAACATCGACTTCATCCTCGGCTACCTGCACCGGATCCTGCCGCGCCGGCCCGATCTCAAGGTGGTCATCACCTCGGCGACGATCGAGACCGAGCGCTTCGCCCAGCATTTCGGCGACGCCCCGATCATCGAGGTGTCCGGGCGGACCTACCCGGTCGAGATCCGCTACCGCCCGGTCGTCGACCCCGACGACCCGGACGCGGATCCGGACCGCGATGTCGTGACCGCCATCTGCGACGCCGTCGACGAGCTGTGCGCCGAGGGGCTCGGCGACATCCTGGTCTTCCTCTCCGGTGAGCGCGAGATCCGCGACGCCGCGGACGCGCTCGCCCGAAGGCCGGTCAAGGAGCTTCTGCCCCGGGAGATCCTGCCGCTCTACGCCCGGCTGTCGACCGCCGAGCAGCACCGGGTCTTCCAGCCGCATCAGGGCCGCCGGATCGTTCTCGCGACCAACGTCGCCGAGACGTCCCTGACCGTGCCCGGTATCCGCTACGTCATCGATGCCGGCACGGCGCGGATCTCGCGCTACAGCCACCGGCTGAAGGTGCAGCGGCTGCCGATCGAGCCCGTCTCCAAGGCCTCCGCCAACCAGCGGGCCGGCCGGTGCGGACGGACCGCGGACGGCATCTGCATCCGGCTGTACTCGAAAGAGGACTTCGAGGCCCGGCCGGACTACACCGACCCGGAGATCCTGCGGACGAATTTGGCGTCGGTGATCCTGGCGATGTCCGCCCTGGGGCTCGGCGAGGTCGCCGACTTCCCGTTCCTGGACCCGCCCGATCCGCGCCAGATCACCGACGGCATGGCGCTGCTGCACGAGCTGGGCGCGTTCGAGAAGCCACCGCGCGGCCGAGGCGCATCCGCTCCGCCGGCCGCGGCCCCGGCGTTGGCTGCGGAATCGACGACGTCCCCGGGCAGCCCCACCTCGGCGACCGATGGCAGCGGGGGCGGCGGGGCGGCGCCCGCCGCGCCCGCCGGCGGGCACCCGCCCCGGCTGACCCCGCTTGGGCGCCGGCTGGCCCGGCTCCCGGTCGACCCGCGGCTTGGCCGGATGATCCTCGCCGCCGACGAGCAGGGCGCGCTGGCCGAGGTCCTGGTGATCGCCTCCGCGCTGGCCGTCGGAGACGTGCGGGAACGCCCGGCGGACAAGCAGCAGGCCGCTGCCGAGAAGCACGCCCGGTTCACCGAGCCGACGTCGGACTTCCTCAGCTACCTCAACCTGTGGAACTACCTGCGGGAGAAGGCCGACCAGCTGTCGTCCAACCAGTTCCGCAGGCTGTGCCGCACGGAGTTCCTGCACTACCTGCGCGTCCGGGAATGGCAGGACGTGCACGGCCAGCTGCGCCAGGCCGCCCGGTCGCTCGGCCTGTCGGTGAACACGGCGCCCGCCTCCCCGCAGCAGATCCACACGGCGCTGCTGACCGGCCTGCTGTCGCACATCGGCCTGTTCGACCCGGAGAAGCGGGACTACCTCGGCGCGCGCGGCGCCCGGTTCGCGCTCTTTCCCGGCTCCGCGCTGTTCAAGAAGCCGCCGCGCTGGGTCGTCGCCGCCGAGTTGGTCGAGACATCCCGGCTGTGGGGCCGGATCGCCGCCCGGATCGAGCCCGAATGGGTCGAGCCGCTCGCCGGACACCTGGTACGCCGCACCTACAGCGAACCGCGCTGGTCACGCCGCGCCGCCGCCGTCCAGGCGACCGAGAAGGTCACCTTGTATGGAGTTCCGATCGTCTCGGCGAGGACCGTCAACTTCAGCGCGATCGACCCGCCGCTGTGCCGCGAGCTGTTCATCCGGCACGCACTCGTCGAAGGCGACTGGGACACCCGGCACGCCTTCTTCGCCGAGAACCAGCGGCTGCTCGCCGACGCCGAGGAGCTGGAGCACCGCGCCCGCCGCCGCGACATCGTCGTCGACGAGCAGACCCTCTTCGAGTTCTACGACGCCCGGATCCCGGCTGACGTCGTCTCCGGCCGCCATTTCGACGCCTGGTGGAAGAAGACCCGGCAGAGCGCCCCTGACCTGCTGACGTTCGACCCGCGGATGCTCGTCTCGGCGAACGCCAGCGACGTCCGTGTCGAGGACTTCCCGGACTTCTGGCAGGTCAAGGACGGCGACGCCGTGGACGGCCACCGGATCCGGCTGACCTACCAGTTCGAGCCCGGTACGGCCAATGACGGCGTGACCGCGCACATCCCGCTGGCGATCCTCAACCAGATCGAGCCGGACGGCTTCGACTGGCAGGTCCCGGGACTGCGCGAGGAGCTGGTCACGACGCTGATCCGCCTGCTGCCCAAGGCGCTGCGCCGCAGCTACGTCCCCGCGCCGAACTACGCCCGCACGATCCTCGACCGGGTCGGCCCGGCCGACGGCCCGCTGCTGCCCGTCCTGGAACGCGAGCTCAACCGGATCGGCGGCGGCACCACGGTCTCCCGCACCGACTGGGACCTCGACCGGCTGCCGCCCCACCTGCGCATCACGTTCCGCGTCCTCGACAGCCGCAACGACCGGACCCTGGCCGAGGGCAAGGACCTCACCGAGCTGAAACGACAGCTCGCCCCCAAGGTCACCGCCGCCGTCTCGGCCGCCGGCGGCAACCTCGAGCGCACCGGCCTCACCACCTGGGGCGACCTCGGCACCATCCCCCGCACGGTCGAACGCCGCGCCGGCCGCCACCAGGTCCGCGGCTACCCCGCCCTGGTCGCCGAGCCGGCCCCCTCCCACAACGCCGAACCCGCCGACGCCGAAGGCCCCGCCCGCACCGGCGCTCCCGCCGCCGCTGGCAATCCCGGCCGTACCGGCGGTCCCGGCGCCGCTGGC
>JADGHD010000422.1 GCA_019689615.1 Frankia sp.
GGGCGGGACGCGGAGCCGACGCGGGGCCGGGGCGCCGGGCGCCGGCCAGCGCAAGGCGGCGGCGGACCGGCGCGCGCGGGCGGCCGCGGCCGGGTTCGACCGGCTACGGCCGCGCCGCGTGGGTGCCCGGCCGGCCGCGCACGGCAACGACGGGGCCATGCCCCGGCCGGCCCCCATCGGCCGGGACACGCACGGCAAACGGGCCCTGTTCAGCGGTGAGAACCCGCCGGACCCCGGTGGCGCGGGGATCGTCGTGCGCTGCTCGCGCTGCGGGCAGACGACCACCGTCGGCCCGCGGGCGGCGTTGCGGCTGCTCGCCCCGAGCCTGCACCTGCCGTTCCCGCGGGCCCGTCATCCCTCGCTGCTGCGTTGCCCCGCGTGCCGGCGGATCTCCTGGGTCCGGCTCGGCCTGCGCTTGCCCGGCCGCGCGGCGGGCGCTGGCCAGACGAGGACGCCGGCCGCCGGGGCCGGCCGGTCCGCGCCGCCGCCGTCGAGCGGCAGCTGACCCGGACCCACGCCGGGTCCACCGCCGCTGACCACACCCGCGGCGGGGGCCCGGCCCCCCCCCCCCCGGGGGGGCCCCCCGCCCCCGCCGCGAGCGTGGGGAACGCCTGGCGTCAGGCGGACTCGGCGTGCTGCGAGCCCTCGTCGTCCGCGGTCTCGGCTGGCGTGATGTCCAGCCCGTCGCCGCCGGCAGCAGCCGTCCGGCCGCGGCCCCGGCCACCGCGGCGGCGTCGCCGGCGTGGGGCCGGCACCGTCGCCTGCGCGCCGGCCTCGGTGTCCACCGTGCCGGGCGTCGCCAGCTCGGTGACGTCGGCGGTCGGCGGCTGGGCCTGGTCCGGCAGCTCGACCTCGTCCGGTGCCTGGGCCTCGCCCGCGGCCGGGGTGGCCGGCACGGGGGCGTCGACGAGCCCGACGGCGGCCGCGGCGGCCCCGGCGCCACGGGTGCGCCGGCGGGTCCTGGCCGGGGACGGCGTCGCCTCCCTGGCGGCCTCGCGCGGGGCGCCGGCGGACCGGGTCGCGCCACGGCGGCCCCGGCGGCTGTCCCGCCCGCCCAGGTCCTCCACCTCCTCGGCGGCGAGGCCAGCCCGGGTACGGGCGGAGCGGGGCAGCACCCCGGTCGCCTCGGTCGGAATGTTGAGCAGCTCGTAGAGGTGCGGAGAGGTCGAGTAGGTCTCCAGCGGCTCGTCGAACGGCAGCGCGAGCGCCCGGTTGACCAGCTTCCAGCGGGCGACGTCGTCCCAGTCGACGAAGGTGACCGCGACGCCGCTGCCGCCGGCCCGGCCGGTGCGGCCGATCCGGTGCAGGTAGACGCTCTCGTCCTCGGGGCACTGGTAGTTGACGACGTGGGTGACGCCGCCGACGTCGATGCCGCGGGCGGCGACGTCGGTGGCCACCAGCACGTCGACCTTGCCCGAGCGGAACGCCCGCAGCGCCTGCTCGCGCTGGCCCTGGCCGAGGTCGCCGTGGACGGCCGCGGCCGCGAACCCGCGCCGGGTGAGGTCCTCGGCGACCTTGTCCGCGGTCCGCCTGGTCCGCACGAACACCATGGCCAGGCCGCGGTCCTCCGCCTGCAGGACCCGGGCCAGCACCTCCATCTTGTCCAGCGCGTGCGCGCGGAGGACGTGCTGGCTGGTGGTCGGGACGGTGCGGCCCTCGTCCGGCTGCTCGGCGGTGACGTGCACCGGCCGGCGCATGAACCGGCGGGCGAGCGTGATCACCGGACCGGGCATGGTCGCGGAGAACAGCATGGTCTGGCGGGTCGCCGGCAGCAGGCCGATGATCCGCTCGACGTCCGGCAGGAAGCCGAGGTCGAGCATCTCGTCGGCCTCGTCGAGCACCAGCGTGCCGACGGCGCCCAGGTCCAGCGCGCGCTGGCGGGCCAGGTCGAGCAGCCGGCCGGGGGTGCCGACGACCACGTCGACGCCGGCCTTCAGCGCCGCGATCTGCGGCTCGTATGCCCGGCCGCCGTAGACGGACAGCGTGCGGATCTCACGGCGGGCACCGGCCCTGGCGACGTCGGCCGTGACCTGAATGCACAGCTCCCGGGTCGGGACGACGACCAGCGCCTGGGGGCGGCCGTCCGCGCCTTCCGCCGGGCCGAGGACCTTCTGGATGACCGGGATGCCGAACGCGAGGGTCTTGCCGGTGCCGGTCCTGGCCTGCCCGATGATGTCGGTGCCGGCGAGCGCCAGCGGGAGCGTCAGCTCCTGGATGGGGAACGGGTGAACGATGCCCGCCTCGGCGAGCGCTTCCACGGTCTCGGCCCGGACGCCGAGGTCGGCGAACGTGGTCGCCGTCTGGCCGGGGATGGCCGTGGGGCTGGTGCTGGCGGTGCCTGCGGCGCCGGCCTCACCGGCGCTGGTGGTAGCGGGGTTCGTCTTCGTACTGGTCTCAGATGTGGCTGTGACGGACAGCGGGTCGCTCCTGGTCTGCTCTGAGCGGTGTCCGACAGTGAGGCGCCGCTCGCTACGTGCCGGGCCGCGCCGGCGTCCCGGCCCCGCGCTGGGACTATCCTGCGGCGGATACCTGCCTGCGGCGGATATCTGCGCCCAGTAGCGAAGGCCCGGGGCGACGCGTGTGCCTCCGGCGACCGCCCGGCCTGTGATGACCAGCGGCTACCGGCAAGGATAACCTGTGTGACCGCCGGGCGGGCGCGCTGCGCGACGATCGTGGCCCATCGGGCGTCGCGCAGGCGACTGATTTGGGCGTCTCGCCCGGGGCCCGCCCCTGGGACGGGACCGGGGAACGCGGGATGGCTGGACGGGCCCGCCGTCCGTCGCGATCCGGTGCGGTGTCGCCGTTTCCGAGTGACCGGTGACGCGCGCCGGGCGCGTGGGGCGCGCGTCCGCTCGACAGGCTGGGGGTGCAGGGACGTGACGGATAGCACAGTCGTCCGGCTGGCGGACGAGCCGTCAGCGCGACCAGCCACGACGGAGGGTGGCCAGCCAGCCGAGACCGACCAGGCCGTCGTCGACCTGCTCGGTCTGCTGGCCTACGGCGAGCTGACCGCGTTCGAGCGGCTGGCGACCGACGCGCGAATGGCGCCGACGCTGAGCGACAAGATCGAGCTGGCCGCGATGGCGGCGGCGGAGTTCGCGCACTTCGAGTCGATCCGGCGGGCGCTGACCGACCGCGGCGTCGACCCGGAGACGGCGATGGCGCCGTTCGTCGGGCCGCTGACCACCTTCCACTCGCTGACCGCGCCGGCCGACTGGCTGGAGAGCCTGGTCAAGGCGTACGTCGGGGACAACATCGCCGCCGACTTCTACCGGGCGATCGCGCACCGGCTCGACGAGGACGCGCGGGCGCTGGTCCTCGACGTGCTCGCGGACACCGGGCACGCCGCGTTCGTGGTGGAGCGGGTGCGGGCGGCGATCGAGGCCAACCCGACCGTCGCCGGCCGGCTCGCGCTGTGGGCGCGCCGGCTCGTCGGTGAGGCGCTCAACCAGGCGCAGCAGGTCGCCGTCGAGCGGGAGGCGCTGACCGGGCTGGTCGTCGGGGAGGGCGACCTGGAAGCCGTCGCCGACATGTTCGGCGGCATCATGGCCGCCCACAGCGAGCGGATGGCCGCGCTTGGCCTGTCCGGCTGAACGCCGGCCGGTCCGGCTGCCGCGGGCCGGCCCGGCTGACGCACGCGGGCCGGTCCGGCAGACGCCGCCGTTCGCCTTGCGCGGGCGGGCGTTCACCTTGCACGGCTCGTCCGGCCGGTGGGCCCGGCCGCGCCGGTCAGATCGCGCCGAAGCCGACCCGGCGGACTTCCTGGGCCGCGATCTCGACGTAGGCGAGCTTGGCGGCCGGGACGACGACCCGCCGGCCCTTCTCGTCGACCAGCGTCAGCAGGCCACCCTCGCCGGCGATGGCCTTCTCCACGAGCTCGGCGACCTGGTCAGGAGTCTGGGCGCTCTCGATCACCAGCTCGCGGCCGACGTTCTGCACGCCGATCTTGACCTCCACCCGGATGCCCTCGCCTTCGTGAGCTCGGTTCCGGCGGGCGACCTCGCCGCCGGATGATCAGGAAACCTGACGATCGCCCGACAGCCTATGGCCTGTCGCGGGCGGCCGGGTGGGAGTGCCCGGTCTGTTCGCTGCTGGCCGACCGGTGCCCGGCGGCTAGCCGGAAGCGGCGCCGTCCGCGCGGCCGGCAGCGGCCGGCTCGGTGCGCGGGTACCCACCGATCCCGTGCCAGGCCAGCTCGGCCATCGCCTCGATCGCGCGCTCCGGCGGGATCGTGCCACCGCGCAGCAGCCACCACCGCGAGCAGGTCTCGGCGAGCCCGACCAGGCCGACGGCGAGCAGGTCCGCCTCGTCCTGGGGCAGGCCGGTGTCGGCGACGATCGTCGCGGCGATCGCGCGGACGCACTGCGCGAACACGTCCTCGATCCGCTGGCGCACCGCCGGCTCGCTGCGCAGGTCCGACTCCAGCACAAGCTGGTGCGCGCCGCTCGGGTCGTTGACGAAGTCGAAGTACGCCCGGATCGAGCGGATCACCCGCTGGTGGTTGTCGGTCGTCGACTCGAGCGCCTCGCGCACGCTGTTGACGAGCTTCTCGGAGTGCTCGTCCAGCAGCGCCAGGTAGAGGTCGAGTTTGCCGGGGAAGTGCTGGTAGAGCACCGGCTTGCTGACCCCCGCCCGCTCGGCGATCTCGTCCATCGCCGCGGCGTGGTAACCCTGGGCGACAAAGACCTCCCTGGCCGCGCCGAGCAGCTGGAACCGGCGGGCGGTGCGGGGGAGGCGGGG
>JADGHD010000423.1 GCA_019689615.1 Frankia sp.
GATCCTGACCACGGACGCCCTGATCCTGCACATGGCCCCGGCCCGCAGCGACCCGCCGCCCGCCCCGTGGCGCCCGGGCGTCGCCCCCGGCACCTGGCGGATCGAACGCCGGCCGGACACCTCCGACGGCCTGCCCCCGGGCATGGCCCATGCCATCCCGCCAGGCACCTGCGCGCCCTATCCGGGTCTGGCCACGGTCGGCTGGGACGCCTCGGGCGCGCGGATCCTGGTCGACTTCGAGGGCGCCCCCGGGATCATCGCCATCGCCGGGGAACAGGCGACGGCTCGCGACGTCGCCGCGTCGGTCGCGGTCGAGCTGGCGACCAATTTGTGGTCCGACGACCTGCGGGTGTACCTCGTCGGATTCGACGGCGACGCGTCGGCGATCGCCCCCGGCCGGCTGCGGCCGGTCGCCACGTTCGCCGAGGCGCTGACCGAGGTCGCGGGACGGGCGGCCGTGCGGGCGGACGTCGGCCGAAGTAGCCAGTTCTCCCCGCTGAACGCGCAGTTCGCCGCCCAGACGGGCCACGGCGGCCGAAGTGGGTTGAGCACGGTGCTCTACGGCCGCCAGGCGCCCCGGATCCAGGCCCTCTGGGCGCCTGACCTGCTGGTGCTCGCGCGCCCGCCCGACCAGGCCGAGGAGGCCATCCTGGTCCGCCTGGCCCGCGGCCGGGACCGGGCGGTCGGCGTCCTCGTCGCCGGCGAGACGCCGGCAGCCCAGTGGACGTTCACCGCGAGGCCCGACGGTCTGCTCTCCCTCGGGGTGCTCGGCCTCGACGTGACCCCGCAGACCCTGTCCCCGGCGGAGTACGCGGCGCTCATCGAGCTGTTCCACGCCCTGGAGACACCCGAGGAGACCCCAGCGCTGCCCGCGCCCCCGCCCGTCGCCGCCAGTCCGGGCAGCACATCGCCGCTGCCATCGCCACGGCCAGCGCCGCGCACCGCAACGCCGCCGATACCGCCGGTGCCGCCGGTGCCGCCGCCGGCATCGCGCCCGGCGCCGCTGCCGCCGGTGGAGTCGTCACCGCCGCCACCGGCCCCGCCACCGGCGACCCCGCCGCGGCCACTGGGATCGGCGTCGCTGCTGGTCCCGCCGGCCCGGGCGCCGCTCAAGCTGCCACCGTGGCTGGGATTCGGCGATCCCGCGGCCAAGCCGGCTCCCGCCGCGCCACGAAAGCCCGCTGTCGGGCCGCTCTCGCCGACGCACCTGCCCTTCGCCACCCCGCCGGCCATCGCGCTCCCGGCCGGCGGGTCGGTCAGCCCGCTGCCCGACGGCGCCGCACGACCCGCCATCGCCGCGGGCCACCCGACATCCGCGGGGCCGCCCCGACCGGACGGCTGGCCCTTCGTCCAGGCCTCCGCCACCGCGGCTCGCCCCCCGACAGCCGGGCAACCGGGCGGCGGGCCACCGCCAGCCCTGCCGCCGGGGCTGCTGCCGCCCGCCGCCGACCAGCGCCCGTACGCCGCCCCCAACGGCGGCGCCGTGACCAGCCGGGGCGACCCCGGTCCCGCCATCGTGCCCAGCTCCTGGGGCGCGACGGCACGAGCGGGCACGGACACAAGCACCCGGCCCGCTCCGCCCGACCCCGGGTATCCAGCAGGCTGGCCCACGGCCGCGCCGCCGCCTGCGCCGTTCCCGGTGGCCGTGCCAGCGGCCGCCGCCACGCACCCCGGCTGGCAGAGCCATGCGGCGCCGGTGCCCTGGGCGGGCGAGGACGCCGTCGGGGAGGACGGGCTCCCCCGCTACCAGGTGCGGGTCCTGGGCCCGCCAACCGTGTACGCGCCGGGGCCGATCGCCGCGGACTCGGTCGAGCTGCTCACCGAGCTCGTGATCTATCTGGTGTTCCGCGCCGACCAGGTCGGCCAGGACGAACTGGCCGCCGTGCTGTGGCCGGGGCGATGGCCCGAGCGGGCTGTGGTCGCCGACGCCGTGGCGAGCGCGCGCCGCTGGCTGGGAGTCGACCCGGCCGGCCGGCCACGTCTGCTGATCGGGATGGACGGCCGGGTGCGGCTCGGCCCCGACGTGCGCTGCGACTGGGAGCTGTTCGCCGCGCGCGCCCGCGGCGGAGCCGTCATGTCGATCCACGGCGGTGGGGCCCTCGGCGGCGCCGCGGCCGAGGACCTGGCGGCGGCCCTGCGGCTGGTGAGCGGCCGGCTGTGGTCGGGCCTGCCCGCCGGCCGCTACGGCTGGCTGCGTGCGTCGACGATTCCCGCGATCATGCGGGCGGCCGTGGTCGACGTGGCGCACCGGCTGGCGAGCGCGAGCCTGGTCGGCGGCGACGCGGCGACGGCGGTGGCCGCCGCCCGGACGGGGCTGCGGGCGGTGCCCAGGGCGGAGGCGCTGTGGCGGGACCTGCTGCGCGCCGTCGCGGCCCGCGGCGACCGGGCCGCGCTCGCTGCCGTCGTCGGCGAGATGTACCAGACGCTGGCCACCGAGAAGCCCGAAGACGGCAGCGGCAGCGCCGCCGCCAGGACCCGGCCCGGGCGGCATCGCCGCCGGCTCGCCGAGGCGGAGACGGACGCCCTCGTCCAGGAGCTCCTGCCCGGGTACCGGCCGCGCCGCTGAGGCCGGCGCGACGGACGTCCCTGGCATCAGGCGAGTCATCGGCGTCCGGCATGGTGGATGCGGAAGAGCGCCGGCTGCCGGCCGGCGAGCGCGCCGTGAGCGGCGTAATCCGCAGCGACGGCCACGATGTGGGGGAGATCAGTTGATGGGTGACGGCGGTCGGGACCAGACGCGCGGGCTGCTCGACGTGGTGGCGGGCGGCGAAGGCCCGGGGGCGGGCGCGTCGGCCGCGCGGCCGGCCGTCCGGGTTGGCGACGTCGCGCTGGGTCGGGACGAGCTGTGGGCCGCCGCGGCCGCCGTCGCCGACGAGATCGCCGGGGCGCGCATGGTCGCGCTCTACGGCGAGCCCAGCGCGCGCACGATCGTCGGGGTCGTCGGCTGCCTGTTGGCCGGCGTGCCGGTCGTCCCGGTCCCCGCGGACGCCGGCCCCCGGGAGCTGGGCCACATCCTCGCCGACTCCAAGGCCGAGCTCTGGCTCGGGCCGGAACCGACCGCCCTGTCCTCGCCCACGACCGCGACCCCCAGCGGCGCCCCCAACACGCTGCCGCCGGTAATCCCCATCGATCCGGCCCGCCGCTCGGCCACCTCCTACCCGGAGCCGGATCCGGCCAGCACCGCGATGGTGATGTACACGTCCGGGACGACCGGCGCCCCGAAGGGCGTCGTCATCTCCCGCCGGGCAATCGCCGGCTGTCTCGACGCACTCGCCGACGCGTGGGTGTGGACCCCGGATGACGTCCTGGTCCACGGCCTGCCGCTGTTCCACGTGCATGGCCTCGTGCTCGGCGTGCTCGGCGCTCTGCGGGTCGGCAGCCCGCTCGTCCACACCGTGCGGCCGCGTCCCGACCGCTACGCCGAGGCGGCCGAGCGGCACGGCGGAAGCCTGTTCTTCGGGGTGCCCACCGTCTGGTCCCGGATCAGCGACGACCCATCCGCCGCCGCGGCGCTCGCTCGCGCCCGGCTGCTGGTCTCCGGCAGCGCCGCGCTGCCCGTCCCGGTCGCCCAGCGCCTGGCCGACCGCACCGGCGGGCTGATCCCGGTCGAGCGCTACGGGATGACCGAGAGCCTGATCACGGTCGCGGTGCGCGCGGACGGTGACCGTCGGCCCGGCTGGGTCGGCCATGCCCTGCCCACCGTCGAGACCCGCCTGCGCCCGATCGGCGACCCGGACGTGCCCAGCCCCGCCGAGCCGGGGGCCACGACCGACGCCGGCGTGCCGTGGGACGGCGAGACCGTCGGCGAGTTGCAGGTCCGCGGCTCCACGATGTTCGACGGCTACCTGGGACTGGCCGAGGCGACCGCCGCGGGCTGGACCGACGACGGCTGGTTCCGCACCGGCGACGCCGCCGTGATCGACCCCGAGGGCTGGCACCGCATCGTCGGCCGCCAGTCCACCGACCTGATCAAGAGCGGCGGCTACCGGATCGGCGCCGGCGAGGTCGAGGCCGCGCTGCTCGCCCACCCCGCGATCGCCGAGGCAGCCGTCGTCGGCCTCCCCGACCCGGACCTGGGCCAGCGCATCGTCGCCTACGTCGTGGCCGACACCACCGTCGCCACCGCGCCGCGCCCCGACGACGTCATCGCCTTCGTCGCCGAGCAGCTCTCGGTCCACAAGCGCCCGCGCGAGGTCCGCGTCGTCGACGCCCTCCCCCGAAACGCGATGGGCAAGGTCCAGAAGAAGCTCCTGACCGAGTAGCCGAGGCGGCGGGCAGCCAGCGCCCGGGCCAGCCGCCACCGCGACGGACCGGCCGACGCCCGCCCGGGAGCAGACTGGACCCCGTGCGCCTGCTGGTCCTGGCCGACACCCACGTGCCGACACGCGCCCACGACCTCCCCGACCAGGTCTGGGCTCAGGTCGACGCCGCAGACATCGTCATCCACGCCGGCGACTGGGTCAGCCGCGACCTTCTCGACCGCCTGTCCACCCGCGCCCGCCACCTGCTCGCCTGCTGGGGCAACAACGACGGCCCCGAGATCAGGTCGGTCCTCCCCGAGGTCGCCCGCGCCACCCTCGCCGGCCTGCGCTTCGTCGTCGTCCACGAGACCGGCGCCGCCGCCGGCCGCGACCGCCGGATGGCCGCCGCCTACCCCGACGCCGACGTCCTCGTCTTCGGCCACTCCCACATCCCCTGGGACTCCACGATCTCCCGCACCCCCGCGCCCCCCGACAC
>JADGHD010000424.1 GCA_019689615.1 Frankia sp.
CCTGAGATTCCCACGCCCCGCCCCCCTGAGCCCGAGCCTGAGCCCGAGCCCGTCCCGGCGGTGGACAGCGCCGACGACGCGGCCCCGGCAGAGGGCGGCGACGACGCGGACGCCGCGCTCACGGTGCCGGCCCCGCGGTCCGCTTCGGCCGCCGTCGCCGTGGACGCGAAGGCGCAGCCGCCGGCGAAGGACGCCCAGGGCGACCCGCCGACCAGGGACGCGCAGGAGGCGGTCACCGCCCCCGCCACCGGGCAGCCGGCCGAGCCCACGACCATCCGCGACGAGGAGGCCACGGTGGGCGGCCCGGCCAACCGGCCAGGCCAGCCGGCGCCGGTCACGCCGCCGCACGACGCGTTCGTCGACCTGTCCAAGCAGACGACCGGCAGCCCCGGGGCCCCGCCGCCACCGGCGCCGCGGTCCGCGGGGGAGCGGGCGGTGCTGCCCAACGGCCAGTTCGTCGGCCCGCCCGACGAGCCCGACCGCTACGAGCTGCTCGGCGACCCGCTCGGCGGCGGCGAGGGCGTCATCTGGCGGGCCCGCTACCGCGGCCATCGGCTGCAGTCGCCGCTGCCGGTGGCCGTGAAGATGATGGGCAGGCCCTACCAGGCCGACCAGGCCCGGCTGGCCGAGGCGGACCTGCAGCGCTGGAAGGACGCCGCCCGCCTGCTCCAGAGCATCAGGTCCGAGCACATCGCCGACCTGTACGAGGTGTTCTCCGGCCCCGAGCCGCACACCGAGGGCGCGGCCGAGCTCGACGGCCCGGTCCGGGCCTACCTCGCCATGGAGTGGGTGGAGGGCCGCACCCTCGACGACGCCCTGCGCGGCACGGCCGCGACCGCCGCCACCGTCGCCGAGCGCCTGACCTACGTCGTGCACATCGCCGAGGCCGTCGACCGGCTGCTGTCGCTCAGCGGCTCGGCCGGCAACCCGGCGCTGCACCGCGACCTCAAACCCGGCAACTGCATCGTCCACCCGAAACGCGGCGCGGTGCTGGTCGACCTGAGCACGATGCGCCTGCTCAGCGACGGCAGTGACCCGATGGGCATGCACACCCCCAACTACACGGCGCCGGAGGTCATCGCCGCGCCGCGGGCGCACCGGCTGCCTGCGGCCGACCTGTACTCCGTCGGCGCCATCGCGTACTTCTGCCTGACCGGCGAGCACCCGCCGGCGATGGCGCAGCCCAGCCCGCACGCCCCATACGGGATGACGCCGGACGACGCGCTCGCCGTGATCCGCAACCGGGTCGAGCGGATGGGCCGCGACATCAACGCACCCGACCCGCGGGCGCTCGCCGATCACCTGGTGGCGATGCTCGACCGGGAGCCGATGCGCCGGCCGACGGACTGCGTCGCCTGGGCCACCAGCCTGCGCGCGCTCGCCTCGGGCGAGGAACAGGGTTCCGCCGGCCGTTCGGGCGAGGAACAGGGCTCCGCCCGCCGCTGGGCGAAAGCCGTTGCCGCGGCGGTGAGCGTAGCGGCCGTCGTCATAGCCCTCTTTTTCGGCGTGCGGCTGTTGACCGGCGACGGCGGGGACGTCGACGCCGAGGAGCGCACGCCCGGCGCGGAAGTCTCGGCGACCCCGGGCCCGCGCTCGTCCCTGGGCCCGGACGCCACCGGCACGCCGACTCCCGGCGCCGAGGAGACCCCGCTCGAGGGGGAGAACGGGCAGGTCCCGGCGGGCGACGGCAGCGGCCCCGAGATCCCCAGCGGCGGGAATCCCGGCGGCCAGAGCGACGGTGGCGGCGGTGGCGGCGGTGGTAGCGGTGGCGGCCAGGGCAGCGGGCGCAGCGGTACCGGCTCTGGCGGCGGCGGCAGCTCCGTGACCAGCGGTTCCAGCTGGGGTTCCGCGTCGCTGCGCGGCGTGCTGTCCGGGCACTCCGGCCCGGTGTGGTCGACGGCGATCTCGCCGGACGGTTCCCGCGTCGCCTCCGGCAGCTCCGACGGGACGGTGAAGGTGTGGAGCCTCGGCAGCGCCAGCCTGATCGGCACCGGCTCCGGCCACAGCGGCTGGGTGGGCGCGGTGGCGTTCTCCCCGAAGGGCGGTGTGCTCGCCTCCGGCGGCGTGGACGGCACGGTGCGGCTGTGGAGCGTCGGCGGCGGCGCGCCGCAGCAGGTCGGCGTCGGCTCCGCGCACACCGACACCGTCTGGTCGTTGGCGTTCTCCCCCGACGGCAACCGGCTGGCCAGCGCCGGCTTCGACGGCACGGTGCGGCTGTGGGACGTCAGCAACCCGGCCAACCCCGTGCTGCTCGGCACCGCCACCGGCCACTCCGGCCGGGTGCAGTCGGTGGCGTTCTCCCCGTCGGGCAACCTCGTCGCCAGCGGCGGCACCGACCGGACCATCCGGCTGTGGGACGTCAGCGACCCGGGCAACCCCCGCCAGATCACCAGCGTCGCCGCGCACGGCGACACGGTGTGGAAGGTCGCGTTCTCGCCGAGCGGTAACCGGCTCGCCTCCGCCAGCAACGACCGGACGGCCAAGGTGTGGAACGTCAGCTCGGGCGGCCTGAGCCTGGTCGGCACCGCCAGCGGCCACACCGCCTCGGTCGGCGCGGTCGCGTTCACCCCCGACGGCAGGACGCTCGCCACCGGCAGCGTTGACCAGACCGCGAGGTTGTGGGACGTCAGCGGCGCGCCCCGCCACATCGGCACGCTGACCGGCCACGCCGACGACGTGCTGGAGGTGGCGTTCTCACCGGACGGCCGCACCCTGGCCACCGCCAGCTACGACGGCACCCTGCGGCTGTGGAACTCGGGCTGACGGCTCGGCCCGGCCCGCCCGCCTGCCGGGGTGCCGGCCCCGCAGGCGGGCGGCGGTGGCGTCGCTGGGGCGCGTCCTAGCTGTCGGCCCAGCGGCCCTCGCGGCGCAGGACGTCGCGTAGCAGCTCGGGATGGTCGGTCATCAGCCCGTGCACGCCGAGGCACAGCAGAGCGAGCATGCTGTCCTCGTCGTTGACGGTCCAGACGTGCACGGGCAGGCCGACCGCGTTCATGTAGCGGACGAACCGGGCGTCGCACACCGGCACCCGCCGGTAGGAGACGGGCACCTGGACGACGTCCCGCGCCGCGAGCGCCCGGACGGCCTGCCTCGCCCGCTGCCGCCGACGGGCGGATTCGGCATCCTCGCCCGACCGGCGCGCCCGCCAGCCGCCAGCTGATCTGTGCAGGAAGCTGCGCACCCGGGCCGCCACGATCGCCGACATCCCGGCACCAACGCACAGCTGCTCCCCGGCCAGCCGACGGGCCTCGGCCGCGACCGCGTCGTCGAACGAGGTGACGCACACCCGCCCGAACGCGTTCGCCCGCCGCAGCACCTCGATCGTCGGTTCGAGCGCCTGCCCCTCCTTGACGTCGAGGTTGAACCGCACATCGGGCCAGCGGTCGAGAAGCTCGTCCAGCCGCGGAATCGGCTCCCCATCACCGGCACTCGCGCCGCCGGCGTTCTCCGGCGGCCGAAGCCGCACCCGCGCGGCCTCAGCGGCGCTGAGCTCACCCAACGCCCCCGTCCGGTCCGCCACCCGGTCCAGGGCAGGGTCATGCATGATCATCACGACCTCGTCCCGGGTGACCCGCACGTCGGTTTCCAGGTACCGGTAGCCCAGCCGCACCGCGTTCTCGAACGCCGACCACGAGTTCTCCGGCCACGGCCCGACGCCGCCGCGGTGGGCGAACGGGATCACATCCGGATGGTCGAGGTACTCATGCCGCCTCCGCATCCCGGCCACCTCCCGCCAGCCCAGGCCAGCCCTGCGCCCTGACCGACACGGTAGGTGAACGGGCCGGTCAGGCGAGCGCCGATCAGCCGCCGACGAGCCAGGCAGCGAGGGCTGCCCGGCTGGCACCGCGCCGGGCGGGGAGCGCCCCGGCTTGCTCGCGCGGCCTGTTCTGCGGCCGCGCCCCGCCGCCTGGTCCGGGCTCGCGACGCGAGGCGACGCAACTGCCCGAGCTCAGGGCGCTTGCTCACCCTCCTTGACGACGTAGAGCTTCACGTCCGTCAGCTCGGGCACCTGCGTACCGGCCGGCGGGTCCTGGCGCACGACGACCCAGTTCCGGTCCCACATCTGCAGCCGCCCCTGCCCGGTCGCGTCGATCGAGGTGGAACGCAACGGTGGGAACAGCGTCTCCTGTGCCGACTGCAGGTCGTTGCCGACGACATCCGGCACGACCACCAGCTCCGGCTCCGCGCTCGCCGGAGGCGGGACGGGCTGCTCGGTGGGCGTCGGGACAGCCTCCTGGACAGCCGACGGCGGCGCGACGACGACCGAGGTCTGCGTCGCCGACGGCGCCGCCACGGCAGCCGGCGCCGGCCCAGCCGACGGCTCGTCGTCAGCAGACCCGGCGATCAGCGCGGTGCAGGAGACGAAGACGACGGCGACGACCCCGAGGACAACCCACAGCGGCCACAGCCGCTCCCACGTCGGCCGCTGCCGCGGCGGCTGTGGCCAGTAGGGCTGGTGGTAGCCGGGCGGCGGGGTAGGGCCCGCTGGACGCCATGGCCCGGTCGGTGGCTGCGTCACGATGCTGTCTCCCTGTGCGACGTGGACGTCACAGGGCAACTAACGGACCGCTGACCGTGACGCGATCGACGGTGGCACCGGCACGGCCACGGCCCTGGCGTGGTCGCGGCGACGCCTCATCCTCGTGACCGATCGTCACACCGCAACAGGAGCGTAGCGGTACGTAACGGTACAGGCCGGGCGTCCCGCACCACCCAGACTCACCC
>JADGHD010000425.1 GCA_019689615.1 Frankia sp.
GTGCTGCCCGCCCCCGCGCGCGCCCGGCACTGGCCGCCCGACCAGGTCGTGCTGCTCGCGCACCTGCTCGGCGCCGGCCACGTCGCGGCGGGCCAGCCGGTCCGCTACCGCGGCGCGGACGAGGCGAGCCTTCGGGCCGTCGAGGACGCCGCGGCCAGCTTCGGGGTCGCCGCCAGCCGGGCCCGCCAGGACGGGTGCTGGCAGCTGTGCCTCCCGGCGCCCCAGCCGGTCCTCGCCTGGCTCGCTGAGCTGGGCCTGCCCGCGCTGCCCAGCCGGGAGGCGTTCGTCCCGGCCGCGGTGTTCGGCCTGCCGCGCCCGCTGGTGGCCCTGTTCCTGCGCCACCTGTGGGCGGCCGGCGGCACGGTCAGCTGCGACGTCGGCGCGCGCCGTGCCCGGATCAGCCTCGCGTCCCCCAGCCGGCGGCTGGTCGACGACGTGGCCCGGCTGCTGCTGCGGTTCGGCATCCATGCCCGGATCACGGCCGCCCGCGGGCGCGGGAGCGCGTTCCGCCTGCGCGTCGACGGGGTGGACGCGCAGCGCGTCTTCCTGACCGAGATCGGCGTCCACGGTGCCGGTGCCGCGACCGCCGCTGCGGCGCTGCGGCTGATCGGCACCGCTGCCGCCGCCACCCCGCTCGCCACGGTGCCGGACGAGGTCTGGGACCAGGTCCGCCGCGCCATGACCGAGCGACGTGGCACCCACCGCGCGCCGGCCACGATCGGCGGGCCGGACGCCGGTGCCACCCGCCCGGCCGCGGCCGGCACCACCAGCCGCGGCCCGCTCGCGAGGGCGGCCGAGATCCTCGAGGCCGCGGACCTGTGCCTGGTCGGGACCGGCGACGTGGGCTGGGACGAGGTCGACCGGATCGTCCCGCTCGGCCCGCAACCGGTCTTCGACGCCACGGTCGCCGGCACGCACAACTTCATCGCGGACGGCGTCGTCGCCCACAACAGCCTGGAGCAGGACGCGGACGCCGTGATCCTGCTCTACCGGGAGGACGCCGTCGAGAAGGAGTCGGCCCGCGCCGGCGAGGCGGACCTCATCGTCGCCAAGCACCGCAACGGCCCGACGGGCACGGTGACGGTGGCCTTCCAGGGCCACTACTCCCGCTTCGTCGACATGGCGAACTAGCCCACGCCGCCCGCGCGGCAGAGCGCTCACGAGCCCTGCCGGCTCATGGGTTTGCTCGCGCCCCATGCCCCGCGGCGCTCAGGCGGGTGTGCTGGCGCGTAGTTGGGCGAGCTGGGCGATGACGGCGTCGCCGACCCGCTGTTCGTCGCCGGTGGCCAGCAGGTCGAGCATCGCGCCGCGCAGCACGGCCAGGGCCAGGGTCCGCCTGGCCTGGCCGGCCGGGAGGTCGCGCTGGTCGGCGGGCTGGAACTCGGCCAGCACCGCGAGCCACTCCCGCACGGTGGCCTGCGCGAAGCCGGCCCACGCGCCGTCCGGCTCGATCAGCGACCGCGAGTAGGCCTCCACCCACAGGCGCAGCAGCGCCCGGTGCCGCGGCTCGGCGAGCCAGCCCCACAGCCGCTCGGCCGCGTCCGAAAGCCCGACCGAGGACCCTTCGGCGCTCGCGCGCAGCTGGTCGAGCAGCGCGAGCTCGTCGCCGCGCGCCCGGGCGAGCAGCGCGCGGATCAGCCCGTCCTTGTTGCCGAACAGGAACATCAGCACCCGCGGGCTCGACCCGATCGCACTCGCCAGTGGCCGCAGCGACATGCCGGCCAGGCCGTGCGCGAGGACGTACTGGTACGCGGCCTCCAACAGCTCCGCCCGGCGGGCGGAGGGGACCGCCGGCTCCGATGGCACGGCGGCTAGTCTACGGCTACTGAAACAGTCGTTTCAGTCCGCACGGAACGACGAGCGACGCAACGACGAGCGAAGGGAGTCGCGATGCCGTGGGAGCAGAAACGGAACGTGGTCATCCGGCGCGGGGACCAGCCAGGAGACCTCGGCTGGGTGGTGATGGCCAACGCCGAGGTGTACGCGAAGCAGTTCGGCTGGAACACGGACTACGAGGCCCTGGTGGCGAAGATCGTCGCCGGCTACGCCGCCCGGCATGACCCGGACAGCGAGGCGGGCTGGATCGCCGAGGTCGATGGTGAGCGGGCCGGGTGCGTCCTCCTCATCCGCGACGCAAGGCCCGGGGTCGCCCGGTTAAGGCTGCTGCTCGTGACTCCCCCGGCCCGCGGGCTCGGCGTCGGCACCGCCCTCGTCCGCGAGTGCCTCGACTTCGCGCGCAACGCCGGCTACCAGCGGGTCACGCTGTGGACGAATGACGTGCTCGTCTCCGCCCGCCGGATCTACCAGGGATTCGGCTTCACGCTCACCGACGAGGAACCGCACCACAGCTTCGGCAAGGACCTGGTCGGCCAGAACTGGGACCTCGCGCTGACCGCGAGCTAGCCCCGGGCTCGAGGGTTCGCGCGCGCCAGCTTGGGCGCCCCGGGCGCCCCGGGCCCGCGCATGCCACAGCGCCCGCCCGCCGGCCAGTGGCTACTGGCGCGGCGGGCGGGCGCGAGGCGACGGACAGCCCTGCCGGGCTGGTCGATCAGGCCGGGGCGACCTTGATGGTCAGCTCGGCGGTGACCTCCGGGTGCAGGTGCACGGAGACCTTGTGGGTGCCGAGCGTCTTGATCGGCGCCGAGAGGTGGACCCGGCGCTTGTCGAGCGTCGGGCCACCGACGGCGGACACCGCCTCGGTCACGTCGGCGGCGGTGACCGAGCCGAACAGGCGGCCCTCCTTGCCGGCGCGGCTGCGCAGGATGACGTCGAGCCCCTTCAGCTGGGCCGCGATCTCCTGGGCGTGGCTGAGGTCGCGGACCTCGCGGGCGGCCCGGGCGCGCCGGATCTGCTCGATCTGGCGCTCGATGCCACGGGTGGCGACGATCGCGAACTTGCGCGGCACCAGGTAGTTACGGCCGTAGCCGTCGGCCACCTCGACGATGTCGCCGGCGCTGCCGAGACCGGGGACCTCCTGGGTGAGAACGAGCTTCATGGCTGCTGTGCCCTCCTTCCTCAGCGAGCAGTCGAGGTGTAGGGCAGCAGCGCCATCTCACGGCTGTTCTTCACCGCCACGGCGACGTCTCGCTGGTGCTGGCTGCAGTTACCGGTGACCCGACGGGCACGGATCTTGCCCCGGTCCGAGATGAACTTCCGCAGCAGCTGGGTGTCCTTGTAGTCGATGTACTCGGCCTTGTCCTTGCAGAAGACGCAGACCTTCTTCTTTGGCTTGCGCACGGCCGCCTTGGCCATGGTGGTGTCTCCTCGATGTGCTGTCAGGCATGGTCAGGAAGGCGCCGTCAGGTCGGCGCCTGCGAGGCCGGCTCCAGCTGGACCGGCGCCTACGGCGAAGCCAGCGCGGCTTCGCTAGAAGGGCGGCTCGTCGGAGTAGCCGCCGACGGGCTGCGACCAGGGGTCGTCGACGGCGCCACCGGAGTAGCCGCCGCCACCACCACCGCCACGCGCGGCGCCACCGGAGTAGCCGCCACCGGCCGGGGCGTCGTAGCCCCCGGCCGCGAGGGCGCCGTACCCGCCGCCGCCACCACCGCCGCCGCGGGCCGCGCGGACCACCTTGGCGGTCGCGTAGCGCAGCGACGGGCCGATCTCGTCGACGTCGAGCTCGATGACGGTGCGCTTCTCGCCCTCACGGGTCTCGAACGACCGCTGCTTGAGCCGGCCCTGAACGATCACCCGGGCGCCCTTGGTGAGCGACTCGGCGACGTTCTCCGCGGCCTGCCGCCAGATCGAGCAGCGCAGGAACAGCGGCTCGCCGTCCTTCCACTCGTTCGTGGCCCGGTCGAGCACGCGCGGTGTGGACGCGACGGTAAAGCTGGCCACGGCCGCCCCGTTGGGGAGGAAACGCAGCTCCGGGTCGCCGGTCAGGTTGCCGACGACGGTGACGACGGTTTCACCGGCCATGGTGATTCCCCCTGTGCTCGTGCCCGCCCCGCGCGCGGCTGATCACGCGGCGACCCGGCGGGCGGTGCGCGGCTTCTTCACCTCGGGCAGCCGGATGACCTTGGTGCGCAGGACCGACTCGTTCAGCGTGAGCTGACGGTCCAGCTCGGCGACGACGTTCGGCTCGGCGTGCAGGTCGATGACCGCGTAGATGCCCTCGAAGTTCTTCTTGATCTCGTAGGCCAGCCGACGGCGGCCCCAGACGTCGACCTTCTCGACGGCACCGCCGCCGTTACGGACGACGGAGAGGAACTGGTCGAGAGACGGCGCGACGGTGCGCTCCTCGAGGTCGGGGTCGAGGATGACCATCAGCTCGTAGTGGCGTGCCAAGGTGAACCCACCTCCTGTGGACTCGGCGGCCACGGGATCTGACGCCCGTGGCAGGAGGAACCGTGCTGGACAACCCGGAATTCGGGCGGCACGGCGTGTGGCGTCGAGCCTACTCGACCCCTCCGACATCCTTGCCCGCGCCCACCGGGCCGCCACCGGCCGTCGGTGGCTGTGGCGGTGTCGCGGGCGACGGCGCCGGACTGTGCCACACCGTCCGCGCCCAGCCCCAGACCACGGCGATCAGGGCGACGGCCGCCAGCAGGATCAGCAGCCCGCGCGCCTGCCGACCGGGCGACGGGTCGACCGCGGCGAGCACCACCACGCACAGCGCCACCGCCGCGGCCGCCCCGGCGAGCGGGTAGGCGAGCCCCGCTGCCGCCCCTGCCCGCGCCAGAGCCTGCGCCTGTGCCCCCGCCGCGTCGGCCTGTCCGGGCGG
>JADGHD010000426.1 GCA_019689615.1 Frankia sp.
CCCTCGGTCCAGCCGCGCCGCCGCCCGCGCCCGGGCGCCGCCGACCTGGCCGCGGCCGCCGTCCATGCGGGCAGGCACGACGACGGCGCCGGCCGCGTGCGCGCCGCCGGTACGGCGCACGCAGGCCGGCCTGGCCCGGGCCGTCAGTCGCTGGATGGCAGCCGGGCCGTCTCCTTCTCCACCAGCGGGACGCCGTCGGCGGTGAGGGTGCCCTTGCCCGCTTTGGTGACGAGCAGCTCCAGCGAGTTGTCGCCCTCGCGGACGAACCGCTTGCCCAGCGGGCTCCCGCCGAGCAGCGCCGGGTCGGGCTCGAGGCCGGGCGCCGGCGTCTCGCCGTGCGGGATCATCGGCGCGCCGCCGCAGCCGAGCTCGGCGGTGCCGTCGCCGGGCCGGACCACGATCACCTGGGTGTCGCACACCTGGCTCACCAGCCGGGCGCCCGGCTTGAGAGTCACTGCCATCCGATCCTCCGCGTCATGTCGGAACGCCCCGGTTGGGGGCGGCCCGAGCGTATGGCCAGGTGCGCGGCACCCGCCAAGATCGATGAGTGGCCCGGGCCGCCGGCCGGCTCAGATGCCGAAGACCCGCCTGGCGTTGCCGTAGACCATGGCGTGGGCCTCGTCGTCCGGGACGTCGCGCATCAGCTCCGCGACGACCTTGCGCGAGTTCGGCCAGGTGCAGGCCGGGTGCGGGAAGTCGGTGGACCACATCAGGCGGTCGACGCCGAGCTCGTGCCGGTCGCGCACGCCCCGCTGGTCGTCCATGAAGGTCAGCCAGATGTTGCGGTGGAAGTAGGCGCTCGGGGCCTCCTTGATGGCCGGGAACTCGTAACCGTGGGTGGTCATCCGGTCGAGGCTGGCCAGGTAGCCGGGCACCCAGTGCAGGCCCGGCTCGACGAGGACGAACTTCAGCTCGGGGAACCGCTCGAACAGCCCGGACAGCAGCAGCATGGCCAGCTGTTCGGCCAGCCGCATCGCCTGCTGCGAGGTGAACACCGCCAGCTGCGGGGTCGGGTCCCGGGAGGCGATCTCCCAGGTCTCGTCCTCGACGCCGAGGTGGATGCACACCGGGATCCCCGCCTCCTGCATCCGCGCCCACAGCGGGTCGTAGCGGGGGTCGAAGTACTCCGGCAGCCCGCAGGAGCTGGGCCTGGTCGGCAGGTGGAAGGTGCGGGCGTGGTGGTCGCCCACCAGCCGCTCGAACTCGGCGACCGCGTGGTCGATCTCGCGCAGTGGCAACTGGTAGGCGACCAGCAGCCGGTCGGGGTCGGCGGCGGCGAACTCGGCGCTGAAGTCGTTGAACGCGCGCGCGGTCTCCTTCCAGCCGTCCACCATCCTGTAGAAGATCCGGAACGACGACAGGTCGCTGAACAGGATCTCGACGTCGACCCCGTCCTCGTCCATCGCCCGCAGCCTCGCCGCCGGGTCGTGGTAGCCCGGGTGGCGGGCGGCCTCGTGCAGGTAGGAGGCCAGGTTCAGCAGCGCCGTGCCGCGGCGGTGCATCGCCGCCCGCTTCGGCGCCTCGACCAGGCGGTTGGTCTTGTCGATCTCGTCGTGGAACCGGCTCGGCACGCGTTCCTTGAGCGCCTCGACCGTGCACTGGTAGTGCGAGTCCACCGAGATGAGCTGTTCGGTCCCGGACACTGGGCACCTCCTGGGCGAGCGGGTGGCCTCACGCCGGTCACCATGTGACCGTTGCCACCATAGCGATCACTATGTAAGGAAGATAGCGTCTGCTATGTGCTCGGCACAACAGGCGCCGACGCCCCGCCCGCTCCTTGGCCGGGGCAGCGGAGCGCGGTGTAGCCAGCCCGGCTGCGGATCCCGCCCAACCAGCGGGACGACCCGGACACCTCGACCGACGCCGCGGCGGCGCGGCACTGATCGCGCAGCGGCTCGGCGAGCCGACCAGCCGGCTGCTCGGACAGCGCCGCGGCGGGTACGCACAGCGAGCGTCCCGTAGCCCCCGCCACACCGCGCGACTCTGACCCGGCACTCCGGCCAGACTCGTGACATCGACCACTCGGCGCGCTGGTCGCGCGCCCTGACACCCCGAAGGACGGCGATGAGCGTCGCGACACTGCTCGAGATGGCCGCTGCCGGGCACGGCGACCGAGTCGCGATCGGCCCGAAGGCCGCCGGCCTGACCTTCGCCAGCCTGGCGGCGCGGGCGGCCACCGGAGCGGCGTTGCTGCGGGCCGACGGCGGCGCCCGGTCGGTCGCCTACATCGGCACCAACGGGCCGGAGTTCGCCGTGGCCCTGCTGGCGTCGGCGGTCGCCGACCTGCCGTTCACGCCGCTGAACTACCGGCTGCCCGAGGCCGAGCTGCGTGCCCTGCTCGCCCGGCTGGACTCGCCCTACCTGATCGCCGACGGGCCGACGCTGGCCACCTACGCCTCCGACGTGCACGCCACGTTCGACCTGTCCGGCTGGCTGGCGGCGACCGCCGACCCGGCGCCCGCCGACGCCGCCAGCTCGGCCGCCGACGGCGACTCGCCGGCCGTCGTGCTGTTCACCAGCGGCACCACGGCCGCGCCCAAGGCCGTGATCCTGCGCAACTCGAACCTGTTCGCCTACGTCACCAGCACGGTCGAGTTCTCCGGCGCGTCACCGGACGACGCGGCGCTGGTCAGCGTCCCGCCGTACCACGTGGCCGGGATCGGCTCGGTGCTGTCGAACCTCTACGCCGGCCGGCGCACCCTGCACCTGCCGACGTTCGACCCGGCCTCCTGGCTGGAGCTGGTGCGCACCGAGGGCGTCACCACCGCGATGGTGGTGCCGACGATGCTCGCCCGGCTCGTCGACCACCTCGACGGGGCCCCGGCGAACGTGCCGACCCTCGCCTCGCTGGCCTACGGCGGCGCGCGGATGCCGCGGCCGGTGCTGGAGCGGGCGCTGGCCGCCTTCCCGGACACCGGCTTCGTCAACGCCTACGGGCTGACCGAGACGTCGTCGACGATCACGCTGCTGAGCCCGGAGGACCACCGGGCGGCGATCGCGCCCGACGCGGACGAGGCGACCAGGGCCCGGCTGGGCAGCGCCGGCCGCGCGGTCCCCGGCATCGAGCTGCAGGTGCGCGGGGACGACGGCAAGCCGGTCGGCCCGAACGAGGAGGGCGAGCTGTTCGTCCGCGGCGAGCAGGTCTCCGGCGAGTACGCGGGGCTGGGCTCGACGCTGGACGACGAGGGCTGGTTCCCCACCCGGGACCGGGCCTACCTCGACGAGGAGGGCTACCTGTTCATCGCCGGCCGGGGCGACGACACGATCATCCGCGGTGGCGAGAACGTCGCCCCGGCGGAGATCGAGGACGTGCTGATCGAGCATCCCGAGGTCAAGGAGGCGGCCGTCGTCGGCATGCCGGACGACGAGTGGGGCGAGCGGATCGCGGCCGCGGTCGTCCTCGTCGCCGGCTCCTCGCTCACCGGTGAGGAACTGCGGGCCTGGGCGCGCACCCGGCTGCGGTCGTCGAAGACCCCGGACGAGATCGCGGTCGTGCCCGAGCTGCCGTACACGCCGACCGGCAAGCTGCTGCGCCGCCAGGTCAGGTCCGAGCTGGCCGCCGCGCTCGGCCGGGCGCCGCGCTGACCGCACACACCCGCCAGCGCCCGTGCCAGGCCGGCGCGGGCGCATCCTCGGCCTGTCCCGCCAGACCGGCCGCCGACCAGTGACGACATCGACCGGAAGGCCCACATGCCCGCGTTCTTCGCGCTGCGGTTCGACTTCCGCAACCCCGCGTTCGCCGGGGTGTCCATGGCCGACCGCTACGCGGCCGCCCTGGACATGTGCCAGTGGGCCGACGAGCACGGCTTCGTCACCGTGACGATCTCCGAGCACCACGGCTCGGAGGACGGCTACCTGCCCTCGCCGCTGGCCATGGCGGCGGCGATCGCGGCGCGGACGTCGCGGATGCGCATCCGGATCGCCGCGGCGATCGCCCCGTTCCACGACCCGCTGCGGCTCGCCGAGGACGCGGCGGTCGTCGACCACCTCTCCAGGGGCCGGCTCGACCTGGTCGTCGGCGCGGGGTATGTGCCGGGCGAGTTCGACATGTTCGGCGTGCCCATGAAGGAGCGGGTGCGGCGCACCGTGGAGCTGGTCAGCACGCTGCGCGCCGCCTGGTCAGGCGAGCCGTTCGAGTTCCGGGGCCGCAAGGTCCGGGTCACCCCGGGCCCGTTCACCCCCGGCGGGCCGAGGCTGGAGCTGGGTGCGAGCAGCGAGCCGGCGGCGCGCCGGGCGGCCAGCCTCGGTGTCGGGCTGATGGCGGCGGACGCGCGGACCTGGGAGTTCTACCGGGACGAGTGCGTCCGGCTCGGCCGTCCGGACCCTGGCGGCTACCTCGGCGGCACCACCGGCTTCGTCCACCTGGCCGAGGACGTCGAGGCGGGCTGGGCCGCGATCGGCCCGCACGCGATGCACGAGGCGACCATCTACGGCTCGTGGATCGCCATGGGCGGGCCGGGCGCCGCGACCAGCGCGTACCAGACCCCCGAGTCGCTGGAGCAGCTGCGCGCCCAGGGCCAGTACCGGGTGGTCACCCCGGCCGACCACGCCGCCGAGCTGCGCGCGGCGGTGCCGTTCGGGCTCGGGCTGATGCACCCGATGATGGGCGGCATCCCACCGGAGGTCGCCTGGAGCAGCCTGCGGCTGCTGGAGCGCGACGTGCTGCCGAATGTCTGACCCGAAGGCCAACCCGGCCCCGGCCCG
>JADGHD010000427.1 GCA_019689615.1 Frankia sp.
GCCCACCCACCAGCTGGCCCTGTTCAGCCTGGCCGGAGCCGAACCGTCGCCGCCGCTGCCCGTGCCCACCGCGCGGCCCGGTACGGCCGCAGCCGGCGGCGGGCCGCCGCCCACGCCAGCCTGGCGGCGGCTCGCCGAGCGCCGCCACGGCGTCCTCACGATCAGAGAGGCGATCGCCGCCGGCCTCGGGCGCGCCGAGATCCGCCGCCAGGTGGACGCCGGTGCCTGGCAGCTGCACACCGGTGACGTGCTGGTCACCCAGCCGGGCCCGCTGAGCGCGGTCCAGCGGGTCTGGTGCGCTCTGGTCAGCATCGGCCCGGACGCGGTGGTCGCGGGCTCGGCCGCCGCGGCGCTCGGCGGGCTGCGCGGCTACGAGGACCCGGTGCTCACGGTCGTGCTGCCGTCCGGCCGGCGGGTCACCCCGCGCCCGGGGGTGCGGATCCGGGCGACGGCCCGGCTCGACGCCGCCGACGTGGACGCCGACGCGAGCCCGCCGCGCACCGCCCTGCCCCGCTCGGTCATCGACATGGCGGAGTGGGCAGCCAGCGCCGAGGAGACGCGGACCATCCTCGCGTTCGCCACGGCCAGCGGGATCGTCCAGACCGGCGAGCTGCGCGAGGCGCTGGCCCGCCGTGGCCCGATCAGCCGGCGCCAGGTCATCGCCGAGGCCCTCGACGGCATCGACCGCGACGAGGACTGGGTGCCCGAGCTGCTCTACCGCCGGGTCGAGGCCCGGTTCGGCCTGCCGCCCGGCCGCCGCGCCCACCCCGGCGCCCGGCGCGACCCGCGGCGGCGGCCCCGGTTCGAGGTCGTCTACGAGCCCTGGCAGCTGCGGGTGGAGACGCGCCAGATGGCCGCCGCCGGGATCCGCTCGGCCTTCGAGTTCGTCATCCCGGACCGCCGCGGCGCCGGCCCCACCGCCCCGGCCGCCGGTGGTGGGCCGCGGCCCGCGGTCGTCCGGGCTGGCGGCCTGGTGCCCCGGGTGGGCGGCCGGCCCGGCGCCACGCCGGCGGTCGTGCGCTACCTCGGCCACCCGCAACAGGAGCAGGCCGTCCCGCGGCTGGTGGTGAGCGTCCCGCTGACGATCCTGCGGGAACAGCCGGACCGCGTGGGCGCCGCCGTGACCAGCGCCCTGCGCCAGCTCGGCTGGCCAGGCCCGCGCGCCGCAGCTGGGGGGCGCCAGCCGACCGGCGGCCACCGCCCGCACCCCGCCCGCCTGGGTGCCGCCGGGCCGCCGACCGCTCTCGGCCACACCCACGAGGGCCCCAACCACCCCGGCACTCCCGGCGGCCACGCCGTCGCACCACCGCCGGGCTGACCGCACGCCTGGTCCGTCCCGCCTCCCTGGCGGGCAAACGCACCCCGGCCGGCGGCGAGCGGTCGCGACGGCGAGCGTTCGACGGCATCGCCGCCGGCCCGGGGCCGGGAGAACCCCGTTCGCACCCACGGAGGGGCTACACCCTGCGATCAGGCCCACAGGTGGCCGGGTTGGCTGGATGGGTGACGGTGCGGGGTGATCTGTCGTAGCGTCTTGCGGCGAAACCGCGGGAGCTTCCACCGCAGGAGGCTGAGAGGGCGGCTGGGCGTCGGGCCCGGGGCCGCCGACCGCATGAACCTGTCCGGGTAATGCCGGCGTAGGGAGTTCTCCTCATGGCGAACGCTGTCCGTGCTGACCGCTCCACCTGTCCCGACCATGTCCGCTTTGTCCCTGTTGATCCCGATCCACGTCATCCGGTTCCCAACTCGCCGGCCCCCGGCCGTCGCCGGGGCGCCCGCCGCGGCGTCTCGGTGCTGGTGGCGTCCGCGCTGCTCACGCTGGTCGCGTGCGGCGGAGACGACGGCGGTGGCGAGCCGGCGGCGGGTGCCAGCGAGCCGCGCGCGGTCACGGTGCTGCTGGACTGGGACCCCAACCCCGACCACGTGGCGCTGTTCTCCGCCCAGTCGGCCGGCTACTTCGACGAGGCCGGCCTCGACGTCACCCTGCAGCCGCCGTCCGACCCGTCCGACCCGACCAAGCTGGTCAGCACGGGCACGGTCGAGCTCGGCATCTCCTACGAGCCAGAGACGATCATCGCCGCCGCGCAGGGCCTCGACGTCATCGCCGTCGGCGCGCTCGTGCCGACGGCCCTGACCTCGATCATGTCCACCGGACAGTCCAGTGTGCGCGCGCCGGCCGACCTGGCCGGGGCCACCGTGGCCACCGCTGGGCTGGCCACCCAGGACGCCTTCCTGAAGACGATCCTGGCCGGCAACGACATCGACCCGTCGTCCGTGGAGCGGGTCGACGTCGGGCAGGACCTGCTGGCCGCGATGGTGGCCGGCAACGTCGACGCCACCCTCGGCGCCTTCCGCAACGTCGAGGGCGTCCAGCTGGCCGAGCGGGGCCTGGAGCCGACGATCATCCCGGTGACCGAGGCCGGGGTGCCCGACTACGCCGAGCTGGTGGTGATCGCGAAGGCCAGCCGGCTGGCCGAGGACAGCGCCTACCAGCAGCTCGTCCGGGACTTCCTGGCCGCGCTGGCCCGGGGCAACGCCGACGTCCTCGCCGACCCGGCGAAGGCGACCGAGGTGATCACGGCGGCGGCCGACGGCTACGACCCGCAGATCCTGCCGAAGATGGTCGACGCCACCGTCGAGCTGCTCGACAACCCGGCCGGCTTCGGCCACCAGGACGTCGCCTCCTGGCAGGCATTCGCCGACTGGATGCTCGCCGAGGGCCTGATCGAGACCGCCGTCCAGGCATCCGACGTCGTCACGAACGACTACCTGCCCACCGGCTGACGCCACCGGCCGGGCCGGGCGGGTGCCACCGTCCGGCCCGGCCGCCCGGTCACCGACTGTCCTCTCTCGGACGCCCGCTGTGGTGGCCGATGGGGGGAGGGCAGTGTCGTCTCCGCCGTGTCCGTATTGTCAAACCCGGCGTTTCGGCTGGTCGGCGGCGACGGCCGGCAGGCAGGATGGCGACGCCGGGCCGGCGCGCCGACCTGCGTCAGGCTCGGCCAGCCGAGATCGGGGCGCGTGCCGCCGGGGGCGTGGGCACGCCGGCAGGGTGAAACGGCGGAAACGGGAGGCATGGGCGCTCACCGCAAGGGCCGGCCGGGCAGGGGCGAGAACTCCGGCTCCCGGCGCGGTGTCCTGGTGCCGAGCACGGCCGTCGGCGCGGCGCTGGTCTTTGGCGCCGCGAGTGTCCTTTATCTGTCGGACAACGGCCAGAGCGACGGCGGCGGCCAAGCGGCCATGATCCCCGAGCAGCGGGCCGGCGTGCTGGCCTCCGCCCCGCCGACGCCGGCCGCGAACGGCCAGCTAAGCGGGGAAGCGCGCCTGCTGAGCCGCCAGGCCGCGTCCGCCGGCCTGGCGGTCGCCGGGCAGGGCCAGCGCACCCTGCCGGGGGTGGGCGCGTGGGCGATGTCGCTGCTGCCGCCGACCACCCGCCAGGTCGTGCTGGTCCAGTCCGACGGCAGGGACTCGACCGACAACGTGATCACCCTCTGGGAGCGGGCGGACCCCGGCGGCGAGTGGTTCCAGGTGGGCGAGCCGATCAGCGGCCGCAACGGCGCCCGTGGCTGGACCCTTACCCACCGCGAGGGTGACCAGCGCTCGCCGGTCGGCGTGTTCGGCCTGACCGCGGCCGGCGGGCGGCTGGCGAACCCGGGCTCCCTGCTGCCGTACGAGCACCGGCCCGACTTCTACCAGTCCGGCAGCGGCGACCCGGCCGACCCGTTCTCGCACGCCTTCGACTACGTCATCGCGATCGACTACAACCGGGTGCCAGGCACCCCGCCCTCCGACGAGGTCCGCCCGTTCGGCCCGGCCGCAGGCGGCGACATCTGGCTGCACGTCGACCACCACACGCCGACCCGCGGCTGCGTCGCCCTGCCGGCCGACCAGATCGTGCCGCTGCTGCGCTGGCTCAACCCGGCCGCGACCCCCATGATCATCATGGGGAACACCCAGACCCTCGCCGCCGACCAGTTGCCCTGACCCGCCGGGCCGCGCGCCGTCGCCGGAATCAGTCGGCCGGCTTCTCGTGGTGGCCGCCGAACTGCTGGCGCATCGCGGACAGCACCCGGTCGGCGTAGACCGCCTCGCCGCGGGAGCTGAACCGCTCGTAGAGCGCGGCGGTCAGCACGTGCGCCGGCACCCCCTCCTCGACGGCGGCCAGCACGGTCCAGCGGCCCTCGCCGGAGTCCGACACCCGGCCACTGAACGAGCGCAGCCCCGGGTCCTCGACGAGCGCGCCCGCGGTCAGGTCGAGCAGCCACGAGGCGACCACGCTGCCCCGCCGCCACACCTCGGTGACCGCCGGGATGTCCAGGTCGTACTGGTAGTACTCGGGGTGGGTGAGCGGCGCGGTCTCGGCGTCGTGCGTGGCCGGGCGCTTGCCGACGTTCGCCTTGTGCAGCACGTTCAGGCCCTCGGCGAGCGCGGCCATCATGCCGTACTCGATGCCGTTGTGGACCATCTTGACGAAGTGGCCGGCGCCGATCGGGCCGCAGTGCAGGTAGCCCTTCTCGGCCTGGTCCGGCTCGCCGGCCCGGCCCGGCGTGCGCGGCGCGGCGTCGACCCCGGGCGCGATCGTGGCGAACAGCGGCTCGAGCCGGCGCACGACCTCCGGCTCGCCGCCGATCATCAGGCAGAACCCGCGCTCCAGGCCGAACACCCCGCCGGAGGTGCCGACGTCGACGTAGTGGATGCCCT
>JADGHD010000428.1 GCA_019689615.1 Frankia sp.
GGGTGGCCGGTGGGCGGGGCGGCAGCTCGCTGAGGGCGCCGGGGCCGGCCTCGGCCAGCAGGCGGTCCAGCGTGCCGCGGGAGCGGCGCAGCGCGCCGTCGACCGCGGCACGCGCCCGGTCGTGGTCGCCGAGCTGCAGCGCGTACGTCGCCACCACCAGGTCCTGGACGAGATGGTCCTGGTCGGACAGCCGCGCCGCGGCGTCGTCCGCACTGGGCGGCGCCGGGCGGGCGGCCCTGGCGAGCGCTGGGCCGCGCAGCGCGACCCAGCCGGCCGCGGGGACCGCCAGCGCCGCCCAGCAGGCCCTGGCCCAGGCCGGCAGAGCGGCCATGTCGGCCAGCAGCAGGCCGGCGACGGTCGCGATGAGGACCAGCCAGGCGCCGACGTGGCAGCGGGTCTGCCGCTGGCCGGCCGGTGGCGCCGCCCGCAGCAGGCGGACGGCCGCGGTCAGCAGCGCGGCCAGCGCCAGCGCGCCAGCCGCCCAGGTGGCCGTCTGCCAGCCCGCCTCGCCCATCGCCAGTCACGCCCCTCCCGCCGCGCCTGGACCCGCCGCCACCCACGTGGGTGACGGGTTCCATGCTTGTCCCGCCCGCTCGTGGCGACCATGACCCGTCCGGATCAACCCGGGGTGATCCGAGGGGTGGCCACCGACCGGCGGCCGGGCGGTGGCCGGCCGGGCAGCGGGCCTGACGCGTGGTCCTGCGGCCGCACCGGGGGCGCCGGTGCCCGGTCTGGTCACGCGGCCCTGTAGGGTAGGTTGACGCGGGGTAGGTACTGGTGCCCACCCCGCACGGGCGTGTGCCAGGTGGCCGCGCGCGGATGTCCTGGTGGACCCGCGGGCTGGGCCGGCCTGGCGGCGGGCGCCCGGCGTTTCGGGGCACCTCAGGAGACGAGTTCCGCGCGTGCTGGCGGCAGGTCGGCTGCCGCGGCGCGGGCGGCCACAGGAGCAGGGAGAACTGGTGTACGCGGTCGTTGCCAGCGGCGGCAAGCAGCACAAGGTCGCCGTCGGCGATGTGGTCGACGTCGAGCTTGTTCCAGGTGAGCCGGGCGCGGCCGTGAGCCTCCCGGCGCTGCTGCTCATCGACGGTGAGACGGTCACCCACGACAAGGACGCCCTCGCGTCCGTCGAGGTGACCGCCGAGGTCGTCGGCGTCGTCAAGGGTCCGAAGATCCGGATCCACAAGTTCAAGAACAAGACCGGCTACCACAAGCGGCAGGGCCACCGGCAGAGGCTGACCCGTCTGAAGGTCACCGGCATCGAGACCAAGAAGGCCTGAGCGAGATGGCGCACAAGAAGGGCGCGAGCTCCTCGCGCAACGGGCGGGACTCCAACCCGCAGCGGCTGGGTGTCAAGCGGTTCGGCGGGCAGTACGTCCGTGCCGGCGAGATCATCGTCCGGCAGCGCGGCACCCACTTCCACCCGGGCTCGCTGGTGGGCCGGGGCCGCGACGACACGCTGTTCGCCCTCGCCGAGGGCCACGTGCAGTTCGGCACCCGGCGTGGGCGTCGGGTCGTGAACGTCGTCGCTCTGGAGCAGGCGGAGACTGCCGCCGCCTGACGGCCAGGGCGTCCGACGGGAGCAACGCCGCGCCCACCTGACGGGCGCGGCGTTTGTCATGCGTGGCGCCAGCCGGCGGCTGCCCGGACGGTCCGCCTACCTGACCGATGCGCACCAGGCAGGCCGGCGTGCCCCCCGGCGTCTCATCCAGGCGGCGCGCCGCGCCTGACGGCGCCACGCCAGCCGGCCTCGGGCATCCGGGCGGGCCCGAGCCGGGCACTCCAGCGCGCCCGGCAAGCCGCGCGAGGCGCGCGTCGGGGCAGCATGGGGGAGACGGGAAGGAACAGCGGTGCCCACATTCGTCGACCGGGTGGTGTTGCACGCCGCCGCCGGGGACGGCGGGCACGGCTGCGCGTCGATCCACCGGGAGAAGTACAAGCCGCTCGGCGGGCCGGACGGGGGCAACGGCGGCCGGGGCGGTGACGTCAGGCTGGTCGTCGACCCGGGCGTGACGACCCTGCTTGACTACCACTTCCACCCGCACCGGCGGGCCACCAGCGGCCGGCCGGGGCAGGGTTCCAACAGGAACGGCGCCGACGGCGAGGACCTGGTCCTCCCCGTCCCGGACGGGACCGTCGTGCTGACGATGGACGGCCGGCAGCTCGTCGACCTCGTCGGCGCGGGCAGCTCGTATGTGCTGGCCCGCGGTGGCCGGGGTGGTCGTGGGAACGCCGCGCTCGCATCCCCGCGCCGCAAGGCCCCCGGGTTCGCCGAGCTGGGCGAGCCGGGGGAGACCATCGACGCGGTCCTCGAGCTCAAGTCGGTCGCCGACGTCGCGCTGGTCGGGTTCCCGAGCGCCGGCAAGTCCTCGCTGGTGTCCGTGCTCAGCGCGGCCCGGCCGAAGATCGCGGAGTACCCGTTCACCACGCTGGTGCCGAACCTCGGCGTCGCCCAGGCCGGCGACCTGCCGCCGTACACGGTCGCGGACGTGCCCGGCCTGATCCCCGGCGCGAGCGAGGGGCGCGGGCTGGGCCTGGAGTTCCTGCGGCACATCGAGCGCTGCTCGGTGATCCTGCACGTGCTGGACTGCGCGACGCTGGAGCCCGGCCGCGACCCGCTGACCGACCTCGACGTGATCGAGCGGGAGCTGGCGGCCTATTCGGCGCGGGACGGGCGGGTCGGCGCGCTGGCCGGCCCTGACCTGACCGACCGGCCCCGGGTCGTCGTCCTCAACAAGATCGACGTCCCGGACGCGCGGGAGCTGGCCGAGCTGGTCACCCCGGACCTGCGGGCCCGCGGGCTCGACGTCTTCGCGATCAGCACCGCGACCCGGGAGGGTGTGCGCGCGCTCTCGCTCGCCCTGGCCCGGATGGTCGCCGAGCACCGCACGGCGGCGCCGCCCCCGTCGGCCACCCGGGTCGTGCTGCGGCCCAGGGCCGTCGACGAGCCCGACTTCACCGTGCGCGCGGTCGGCGACGGGTTCGAGGTCACCGGCGCCAAGCCGCTGCGCTGGGTCCGCCAGACCGACTTCACCAACGACGAGGCGATCGGCTACCTGGCCGACCGGCTGGCCCGGCTGGGGGTCGAGGAGGAACTGGCCCGGCTCGGGGCCGATCCCGGGGCCGAGGTCACGATCGGCGACGTCACCTTCGAGTGGGAGCCGACGCTGTCCGGCCTGGGCGCGCTCGCCGGGCGGGCGGGCGATGGCGACGCGGCGGCGGCCGCGGCCCGCACGGCGCTCGGCCCGCGCGGCACCGACGACCGGCTGCGCACCTCGGTCCGCCTCACCCGCAGCGAGCGGCTGGCCCGCCGCGCTCGCCGCCGCGCCGAGGCGGAGGCGGCGGCCGACGCCGAGGCCGGGCAGCCCGGGGCGGCACCCGTGCCGCCGTCGGCGTTCGAGCTCGACGGCGGGTGGGAGGACGACGGGCCGGACTGGGACGGCGTCGGCGAGGACGACGAGATGGACGAGGAGTAGGGCGTGCGCCGCTTCGTCGAGCAGGCCCAGCGAGTTGTCGTCAAGGTCGGGTCGTCGTCGCTGACCACGGCGGCCGGTGGGCTCGACGCCGCCAGGCTGGAGGCGCTGGTCGAGGCGGTGCACCCGCTCGCCGGCGGCCGGCTGGTGCTGGTGTCCTCCGGTGCCATCGCCGCCGGGCTCGCCCCGCTCGGGCTCTCCCGCCGGCCGCGCGACCTCGCCACCCTGCAGGCCGCGGCGAGCGTCGGGCAGAGCGCTCTGGTGCACCAGTACGCCGAGGCGTTCGGCCGGCGCGGCTTCCAGGTCGGACAGGTGCTGCTGACCGCGACCGACGTGATCCGCCGGACCCACTACCGCAACGCCCGCACCGCGCTGGACCGGCTGATCGAGCTAGGCATCGTGCCGATCATCAACGAGAACGACGCGGTCGCGACCCAGGAGATCCGGTTCGGCGACAACGACCGGCTGGCGGCGATCGTCTCCCACCTGGTGTCCGCGGACCTGCTGGTCCTGCTGTCCGACGTCGACGGGGTCTACGACGCCAACCCCCAGCTCGGCCCGGCGAAGCTGGTCCGCGAGGTCCGTTCGGACGCCGACCTGGACGGCCTGTCCGCCCGCGGCACCGGCAGCGCCGGCGTGGGCACCGGCGGCATGGCGACGAAGATCGACGCCGCCCGGATGGCCGCCTCCGGCGGGGTCACCACGATCGTCACGTCGGCCGCGAACGCCGCGGCGGTGCTGGCCGGCGAGGAGGTCGGCACGGTCTTCTACCCGACCGGCCCGCGCCGGGCGTCCCGCCTGCTGTGGCTCGCGCACGCCACCACTCCGCAGGGACGCCTGCACCTCGACGCTGGCGCCGTCGATGCCGTCGTCCACCGCCGCGCCTCGCTGCTGCCGGCCGGCATCACCGCCGTCGACGGCGACTTCTCCGCCGGCGACCCCGTCGACCTGGTCGACCCGGACGGTCGCCCGGTCGCCCGCGGCCTGGTCGCCTTCGACTCCACCGAGCTGCCCGGGATGCTCGGCCGCGGCACCGCCGAACTCGCCGCCGACCTCGGCCCCAGCTACGAGCGCGAGGTCGTGCACCGCGACGACCTCGTCCTCGTGCCCGCGCCGCTGACCCGTCGCTGACCAGCGCCGGCCTGCTCGCGCGGGCCGCGCGTTGCCGAACCTGTCGGGCACCGACGCCGGTTCCGGGAGAGCGGGGCGGGTGTGGTATGCACAG
>JADGHD010000429.1 GCA_019689615.1 Frankia sp.
GGGTCACGGGGGCGGGCGTGCGCCCGGTGGGCGGCGCGAACCAATGGGCGCCGACGCCGGGCGGCACCGCCGGCTGGACCGGGCGGTCGAGCATGCCGGGCAGCCGCAGGATCAGGCCGGCGCGGGCGAGCCAGTCCTGGCCGTAGGCGGCGGCCGCCGCGCCGGCCAGCGCCCTGGCGAAGGCGGTCGCGTCCGGGTAGCGGTCGGCCGGGGCCTTCGCGAGCGCGGTCAGCAGGACGCCGGTCACCGGCTCCGGGACCCCGGGCGGCACCGGCGCCGGCACCTCGCAGTGCTGGCGCAGCAGCTCCGGGACCGGGAGCGTGGGGTCGAACGGCGGCCGGCCGGCGAGCAGCTCGTAGAGCACGGCGCCGAGCGCGTACAGGTCGGTCGGCGGGCCGAGGCGGCCGCCGGTCACCTGCTCCGGGGCCATGTACCGGGGCGTGCCGACGACGTGGCTGGTGGTGGCCGACGCGCCCGCGAACAGCTTGCCGATGCCGAAGTCGGTGAGCTTGGGCTGGCCGTCGGCGGTGAAGAGGATGTTGTCCGGTTTGACGTCGCGGTGCAGCACGCCGTGTGCGTGTGCGTGGGCGAGGGCGTCGGCGACGGCGAGCCCCACGGCGCAGGCGGCCTCGGCGGGCAGCCGGTGCTGGGCGAGGGTCCCGCCGGCGAGCAGCTCCATGATGAGCAGGCAGAGATCGGCCTGGCCGACGAAGTCGTAGATCCGCACGATGTGCGGGTGGTCGAGCCGGCTGAGCAGCCGGGCCTCGGTCCGGAACGCCTCGGCCAGCGCGGGCCCGTTCGCCGCCGCCGGGTCGACGGGCAGGACCTTGACGGCGACCGCGCGGTCGAGGTCCTCGTGGCGGCCGGCGAGGACCAGCCCGAACGAGCCGGCGCCCAGCTGGGCACCGAGGCGGTAGCGGGGCAGCGCGGCGGCCACCCGCGCCAGGTCGATGGCGGGCATGGGGGCTCCCTCAGGACCCGGCCGTCGGCACCCCGGCCGGGCGGGCCTGCACGGCGCCGGGCGTGGCGGACAGCGGGGGTGGCGAGAACGGTGGCAGGCTCGCGGCCGTCGCCGGCCCGCCCACGGACCCGCCCGCCGGCATGCTGGCCCGGGGGATCGAGGCCGGCGTCGCGCCAGGGGCGGTGGCCGGCACGGTGGCCGCCGTCGGGCATGGCGGGGCGGCGCACGGTGGGTCGGCGACCCGGACCGCGCGCACCCGGCCGTCCACCGTGTCGACGATGTAGAGGATTCCCTGGTCGTCCAGGGCGATGCCGCGCGGGAGGACCATCTCCGCCTCCACCGCCGGCCCGCCGTTGCCGGAGTACGCGGACTCGCCGGTGCCGGCGATGGTGGTGATGGTCCCGTCCGGGCCCACCCGGCGGATCCGGGAGTTGCCGCCGTCGGAGATGTAGAGGGCACCGGTGTCGTCGACCGCGAGGTCGGCGCCGATGGTGTCGAGCTGCGCCTCGGTCGCCGGGCCGCCGTCGCCGGAGAACCCGGTGACGCCGGTGCCGGCGACGGTGGTGATGATCCCGTCGGGGCTGACCCGTCGGATGCGCCGGTTGTCCTGGTCGTTGATGTAGAGGCTGCCGTCCGGGCCGAGCGCGAGCCCGCTCGGGTAGCTCAGGTGCGCCTCGGTCGCCGGGCCGCCGTCACCGCCGTATCCGTGCACGCCGGTGCCGGCAACGGTCGTGATGATGCCGTCGGTGCCGATCCGCCGGACCCGGTTGTTCTCTCCGTCGGAGATGTAGAGGTTCCCGGCACCGTCGACGAGCAGGTCGTTCGGGTAGTTGAGCCGAGCCTGGGCCGCGGGCACGCCGTCGCCGGAGTAGGTCAGCCCGTCCTCGCCGACCTCGCCGGAGAAGCCGAACTGGTCGCTGCCGAGCCCGGCGATCGTGGTGATGACGCCGTCGGTGCCGACCCGGCGGACCCGGTGGTTGTAGGTGTCCGCGATGTAGAGCGTGCCGTCGTCGGCGACGGCCACCGCCTGCGGCTGGTTGAGCGTGGCGCTGGTCGCCGGCCCGCCGTCGCCGGTCTCCCCGGCCTCGCCCGTGCCGGCGACCGTGGTGATCACACCGTCGCGGTCGACCCTGCGGATCCGGTGGTTCTGGCTGTCCGCGAGGTAGACGTAGTCCCGCTCGGTGTCGATCGCGATCCCCATCGGGCCGTCCAGCTCCGCCAGCGTCGCCGGCCCGCCGTCGCCGGAGAACCCGTCGCTGCCGGAGCCGATCACCGTGGTGATCGTGCCCAGCGGGAGGTCGACCGGCTGCCAGGCCGGCGGCGGTGGCGGCGGCGTGGGGGTGGCCGGTTCGCGGCCCCAGACGGCCCAGCCGACCCCGCCGCCGATGACGCCGCCGGCCAGCACCGTCGCGGCGAGGACGGCCGACATCGCCGCCGTGCCCAGTGCCAGCGGGCCGGACCGGGACCGGCCGGCGCGCTCGCCGGTGCTGGCCCCGGTGCCGCCCGGGCCGACGGCGCCGGGGAAGGTGTCGCCGGTGGTCGTGCCCAGGCCGCGCAGCCCGGCGAACCGGCTCGTGGTCAGCGCCCGGATGTCCTCGGCGATCCGGACCGGCAGCCCGGTCCGCTCCAGCCAGCCGCGGCCGAAGACCTTGGTGGCGGCGCGGGCCAGGTCGGCGGCGAAGGCGCGGGCGTTCGGGTGCCGGTCGCCCGGCCGCTTGGCCAGGCTGCGCAGCACCATCTCGGCCAGCGGCTTCGGCACGCCGGGTGGCGAGGGCGGGACGACCTCGAGGTGGTGGCGCAGCAGCGCCGGCATCGGCACCTGCGGCGGGATCAGCGGCTCGCCGGTGAGCAGCTCGTAGAGGACGACGGACAGCGCGTACAGGTCGGTGGCCGGGCTCAGGCGGCCGCCGGTGATCTGCTCCGGGGCCATGTACTTCGGGGTGCCGATGACCCGGCTCGCGGTCGAGGCGGTTCCCTCGATCACCTTGGAGATGCCGAAGTCGGTCAGCTTGGGCTGGCCGTGCTCGGTGAACAGCACGTTCACCGGCTTGATGTCCCGGTGCAGCACGCCGTGGGCGTGGGCGAGCGCGAGCGCGTCGGCCAGCGCGAGCACGACGGCGCAGCCGGCGTCCGCCGGCAGCCGGCGCTGGGCCAGCGTCCCGCCCGGGAGCAGCTCCATCACCAGCAGGCACAGGTCGCCGCGGGTCACGTAGTCGTAGGTGCGGACGATGTGCGGGTGGTCGAGCCGGCTGAGCAGCCGGGCCTCGGCCCGGAAGTCGGCGGTGGCCTCCGCCGAGGCGTTGGTGAGCACCTTGATCGCGACCCGGCGGTCAAGCTCCTGGTGGTGGCCGGCGAGCACCACGCCGAACCCGCCGGAGCCCAGCTCGCCGCCAATGGTGTAGCCGGGCAGCGCCGCGGCCACCCGTGCCCGGTCAACGACGGCCATGACCCGCTCCTCGCCCAGCACCGGGCCGCTGCCGCGCCATCCGCCTGGCCATCCGGCCCGACCTCCGTTCGGCTGTCACTGCCTGCGGCCCGTGTCCCAGCCGCCTGGCCAGCCCACTGCCCGCCGGCCGGGACCGCGGGCGGCGCGGGCGGGCGCCGGGTGCCCGCGCGGCCGAGGGGTGGCCTGGCCGGTTCACCCGCCCAGCTCGATCCGCGCGATCACGTGGTTGATGCGGTCGGCGACGTAGACGTTCCCGGCCCGGTCGACGGCGGCGGCGCCGTCCGGGTACAGCGTCGACGGGTCGGGCTTGTTCGGATCCACCGCCCCCGGCGGTGCGGTGCCGGCGATCGTCGTGATGACGCCGTTCGGGTCGACCCGGCGGATCCGGTTGTTGCCGCCGTCGGTGATGTAGACGTTGCCGGCGTCATCCACGGCCACCCCGCGCGGCTCGCGCAACATCGCCTCGGTCGCCGGCCCGCCGTCACCGGAGAAGCCGGGGGCGCCGGTGCCGGCGATCGTCTGGATCACGCCGTCCACACCGATCCGGCGGACCCGGTGGCCGTCCGACTCGGCGATGTAGATCTGGCCGTTGCGGTCCGCCGCCACGCTGAACGGCCCGTCGAGCATCGCCTCGGCGGCCGGGCCGCCGTCGCCCCACGAGCCCTCGCCGAAGCGGCCGGCCAGCGTCGTGATCGTGCCGTCGACGCTGACCCGGTGGACCCGGTCGTTGCCCAGGTCGGCGATGAAGATCGAGCCGGCGGGGTCGATCGCGATGTCGGCCGGGTACCACATGCTTCCGGCTGTCGCCGGCCCGCCTTCCTGGTCAGGGTTGTAGACCGGCTCGCCGCTGCCGGCGATCGTGGTGATGATGCCGGCGTGGTCGACCCGGCGGATGCGGTGGTTGAACGTGTCCGCGATGTAGATCAGGCCGTCGTCGTCGACGGCGACCGCGGTCGGGTTGCGCAGCTGGGCCTCGGTGGCCGGGCCGCCGTCGCCGGAGAAGCCGGGCTCGCCGGTGCCGGCGATGGTGGTGATCACCCCGTCCGGGCTGATCCGCCGCACTCGGTGGTTGTCGAAGTCGGGGATGTACATGTTTCCGGCGGCGTCGAAGGCCGGCCCGTACGGCCGGTTCAGTGCCGCGGCCGTCGCCGGGCCGCCGTCGCCGCTGAACGCCGGCTTTCCGATGCCGGCGACCGTGACGACCGGGAAGGGTGGGGGCGCGACGCCCACCGGCGCTGGGCTGGTCTCGGGCCGGGGCAGTGTGGCCGGGTCGGCGG
>JADGHD010000430.1 GCA_019689615.1 Frankia sp.
GTCCACAGCCAGCGCCGGCGCTTCGTACCCCACTCCCCCTCCTACTCCGGCTCCCCGATGGCCCCCAACGCACCACCATTCAGGCGACAACCATAGCGACGCGGACAGTTCGACCGAACCGTGGTCGCCTGTCTGGATATCACCGGCGGTGGCGCGTGGCCGTGGGCGCCCGCCCGCGGCTACTTCAGCAGCGGGTCGCGGGGCAGGCCGAGGATCCGCTCGGCGATCTGGTTACGGGTGATCTCGCTGGTGCCGCCGGCGATGGTCATGCCTCGCCAGGCGATGGCGGCCCGGGCCGCCCGCTCGCCGAGGCCGCCGCCGTCGGCGAACGCCGCCTCGGCGCCGGCGAACGCGCCCAGCAGGGCGGCGGCGTCCCCGGCGTGCTCGGCCAGCACCAGCTTGGTGATGTTACCCTCGGGGCCCGGCTCACCGCCGGCCACGGCGCGCTCGGCGCGGCGCAGGTTGAGCTGGCGCAGGCCGATGCCGACGGCGAGGTGCCGGCCGACCCGCTGCGCCGCCGCCGGGACGCGCTCGCCGAACGCCAGGTAGAGCTGGGCCATGTCGGCGCTGTCGAACGAGCCGGGGATGCCGGCGCCGATGGTCACCCGCTCGTTGCCCAGCGTGGCCCGGGCCACCTTCCAGCCCTGGTCCGGCTCGCCGACGACGTCGGAGTCCGGCACGAACACGTCGGTCAGGAACACCTCGTTGAAGCCGCTGTCGCCGGTGGTCTGCCGCAGCGGGCGGACCTCCACGCCGGGCGCCTTCATGTCAATGATCATCATGGTGACGCCGGCGTGCTTGGGCGCGGACGGGTCGGTGCGCACGGTCGCCAGGCCCCGCTGGCAGTACTGGGCGAGGCTGGTCCACACCTTCTGGCCATTGACGATCCAGCCGCCCTCGACCTTCTCCGCGCGGGTGCGGATGCCGGCCGCGTCCGAGCCGGCCGACGGCTCGCTGAACAGCTGGCACCAGGACTCCTCCCTGGTCAGCGCCTTGCGCACGTACCGGTCGATCTGGTCCTGGGTGCCGTGCTGGATGATCGTCAGGATGTTCCAGCTGGTGATGCCATAGACCGGCCGCTCGACCCCGGCATCCCTGAGCTCCTGGTCGATGATCAGCTGCAGGGCGGCCGGCGCCTCCAGCCCCCACGGCCTGGGCCAGTGCGGCTGGACGTAGCCGGTGTCGATCAGCCGCTCCAGCTGCTGCTCCTTGGGCAGGGCGGCGATCTGCCTGGCGATCGCGCGCACGGCCGGCCGCTGCGCCTCGGCCTGCGGCGGCAGCTCCAGCGTCGCCTCGCGGGCGACACCGGCGGCGGCGAGGCGGGTGACGTCGGCCGCGGCGGCGTCCGGGTCGAAGATCGCGGCGAGCGTGGACGCCCGGCGCTGCAGCAGGTGGGCGTCGTGCTCCCAGGTGTAGCCGATGCCACCGTGGACCTGGGTGTTCAGCGAGGCGTCCTCGGCGAACGCGCGGACGGCCAGCGTCGCGGCGACGGCGGCGGCCAGGGCGAACTCGTTGTCGCTGGCGCCGTCGCCGGCGGCTCGGGCGGCGTCCCAGACCGCGGCGGTGCCCAGCTCCGCCGCGACCAGCATGTTCGCCAGGTGGTGCTTGACCGCCTGGAACGTGCCGATAGGCCGGCCGAACTGCTCGCGCACCTTCGCGTACGCGGTGGCCACGTCGACGCACTCGTGCGCGCCGCCGACCGCCTCGGCCGCGACCAGCGTCCTGGCGAGCGCGACGGCCCGGGTGGTGGCGCCGGCCAGCACGTCGTCGGCACCGGCCCGGACGCCGTCGAGGCGCAGCCGGGCGGAGCGGCGGGCCGGGTCGAGCGCCCTGGGCACCTCGACGGTGAGCCCAGCGGCGTCCGCCGGGACGATGACGACGTCGTCGCCGACCGCCAGCAGGAACAGCCTGGCGAGCGCCCCGCCGAGCACGATGACCCCGCCGGACAGCGTGCCGTCCGCCGAGCGGGCCAGGTCCGGCCCGCCCTCGGCGAAGGCGGCGACGGTGTCGCCGTTGGCGAGGCCCGGCAGCAGGCGGGCCTGCTGGGCCGGCGAGCCGGCGGCGGCGATGACCGCGGAGGCGATCATGGTCGGTAGGAACGGGCCGGGCGCGGCGGCCCGGCCGAGCTCCTCGGCGACGACGACGAGCTCGGGCAGGCCGGCGCCACCGCCGCCGAACTCCTCGGGCAGGTGCAGGCCGAGCAGGCCGAGGTCGGCGAACTCCTTCCAGAAGGCCGGCAGCGGCGCCTCCGCGGCCTCCAGTAACGCCCGGTTCGCCGCGCGCGCCTCGCGCGAGGCGAGGAACGCCCGCGTGGTGTTGGCCAGCTCCCGGTGCTCCTCGCTGATGGCTATCGGCATGGCCTGGCTCCTTTGCTACCGATCCTCATCGCGGAACGACGTCTCAGCCGGCCGGGCAACCCGCCGTCTGGCCGGTTCCCGCGATCGTGCGAGACAACCAGACCGGCCAGCGGCGCGCCAGCGACCCGGGGCATGTCCTGGCGGCCGGGGCCGGGAGCGCACGTGGGTCAGCCGGCGATGAGCCGCCAGACGGGCGGGTCGCCGGGGATCTCCCGGACGACGCCGCGGCGCTCCAGCGCGCGCAGGTGGGCCAGCGCCTCGGCGAGCGCGGCCCGCTTCATGAAGCCCTCGACCTGGTCCCAGGGGCGCGACCAGGTCATCTGCCGGCAGACGTGCCATGCGGTCAGCTCGCCGCCCTCGGCCGCCCGCAGCGCCACCAGCACCTCGCCGAACCGCTGGTCGTGGTGGCGGCGCAGGTCGTCGACGCGGCTGGTCAGGTGGACGAAGCGGTACTCGTGGGCCGGCAGCACCTCGGCCGCCTGGTAGGCGGCGACCTTGTCCAGCGAGGCCAGGTAGTCGCCGAGGGGGTCGGCGTTGTCGATCGGGGAGAACGGGATGTTCGGCGTGATCCGCGGCAGCACGTGGTCGCCGGCCAGCAGGAGCTGGTTCGTCGGCTCCCAGAAGCAGAGGTGGCCTGGGGAGTGGCCGGGGGTCCAGATCGCGCGCAGGTCCCAGCCGGGGATGTCGGGGCGGTCGCCGTCCTCGAGCATGTGGTCGGGCATGGCCGGCTCGGGCAGGTCGCCGGGCGGCAGCAGGCCGTTGGTCATGGCCGTCAGCTCGTCCGGCGGGATGCCGGCGCGGGTGAGCAGCCTGCTCATGCCAACCCGCATCTCCTCCGGGGTGCGCGGCATCCGGGCGAGCAGCGCGGCGTCGGCCGGGTGCAGCGCGACCCAGGCGCCGGACTCGGCCCGGATCCGGCCGGCCATGCCGTAGTGGTCGGAGTGCATGTGCGTCGGCAGAACGCCGCGGATGTCGCTGACCCGGTAGCCGGCGATCGCGAGTCCGGCGGCAAGCGCCTCGTAGGCCTCGGCGGTGTCCCAGCCCGAGTCGACGATGTAGGCGCCGGCGCCGGTCTCGAACAGGTAGACGTACACATGTCGGAGACCGACGGTGGGCAGCGGGACGGGGATGCTCCAGAGCCCTGGCCGCAGCCGTTCGACGGGCGGCAGTGCCAGGCTCGGCGGCTGCGTCAGCGAGGTCACGGGTTCCATCATTACCCGACGGTAGAACCGGAGTCTAATCCTCCGGAAAGCCCGGCGAACGCGGCTGACACAAATTTGGAGGCGATCTCATCACTCACCGTGGAGACCGGTACCCTCTTCCGGTGCCCGTCGGAGCCAACGAGTTATCGCAGACAACGGAGAGCACAGTGACCGCCATGCCCGCCGAGGCTGGCCAGCCCACTACCCCCGAGCTGACCGCGCCGAACGACCCGGCGGCAGGGGCAGGGCTGTCTGGGGAAACCGATTCGGCCATCGCGACCCGGCCGGCCGATGAGACCGGCTCAGCCACCGTGCCGGAACCGGCGGGCGAAACCGTCGCGCCCACCCGGCCCGGCCGGCCACGGCGGTATCCGGCCGAGCAGGAGCGTCAACTGATCTTTGACGCGGCTTTCGACACCGTCCGGCGCAAGGGCTACCAGGACCTCACCGTCGCCGACATCCTCACCGAGGCAGGGCTGTCCACCCGTTCGTTCTATCGCCATTTCTCGTCGAAGGAAGATCTGCTGAACGCGCTGTTCCTGCGCGGCGCGGAGCGGTTCGCGGGGATGGTCGCCGAACGGGTCCACGCGGCGGGCAGCCCGCCGGCCGCGCTGACCGTCTGGGTCGACGAGCTGCTCGCCCTGGTCGGCGGCGAGGGCCCGCGGGCCGAGCGGGCGGCCGTCCTCGGCTCCCCCGCCGCGACCCGGGCGCTCGACCCGCAGCAGCGGCGGCGCGCGCAGAGCCTGCTGGTCGCCCCGCTGACCGCGACGATCCAGGCCGGGGTCGCGGACGGGTCGATGCGCAGCGACGACCCCGACGCGGACGCCGTCATCATCAGCACGATCACCTGGGAGACCGCTGCCCAGATCCGGATCACGCCGGATTCGGCGGAGAAGGCGGCCCTGCGCGCGCAGGCCCTGTCCTTCATCCGCCGCGCCCTGCGGGTCGCCGACGAGTAGCGCTTCGCCGCGCGCGTGGGCGGGCTCGCCGCAGCGGCGCCGCCGACGCGCGCCCGGCCGGTCAGCCGGCTGGCTTGGCGCCCCAGTCGGCCAGGGCGTCCGCGATGCTGATCTGCATCGGGGGGGGGGGGGGGGGCGGTGTGGTTTTGA
>JADGHD010000431.1 GCA_019689615.1 Frankia sp.
GGCCCGCCCCGGGTGACCCACCAGCCGTCCCGGCCGCATCCGGGCAGATCGCCCGACGATCAGTGGCCGGCTGGCCCCCCACCCCCCAGACTCACCAGCGACGGCCGCCCAGACCGAGACGAGGCCACGCTGAGATCTCCACGAAGAACGAGAGTCAACGACGCGGGCTGCGCGGGTGTCCCGTATGACGGCGGGACACCGGCTGCGTCCGCCTCCGCGTCCCCGGAGCACGGGCCGCCGCTCGTCGGGCCCGCGGGGACGGTGCGTCCGCGCGTGGCGTGCGGCGGCGGGGATGGCGGCGCCAGTGGGGATGACGATGGCCCACGGCGAGGGGTGCACGGGCTGCCCCGGGGGTCGCCCCCTGGCGGGCCGATGACGGGGAGCCGGTCGGGCTCCGGAGGAAGTGCGGGCGGTGGCCACCCGGCCTGGGTGGGCGTACGTGGTTTCGAACCACGGACCTCTGCCGTGTGAAGGCAGCGCTCTACCACTGAGCTATACGCCCTTGGGAACTCCCCGGGCTGACCCCGGGGGTGCTCTCGCAGGCTCACCGGTCTGACCTGTGCCGGTCTGACCTGTGCCGGTCGGAACCGGTGGGCCTGGGTGCGAAGCCAGCTTACACAACCGGGACGGGTGGCTGGAACGCGGTGCCCCGACCGGGGTCGAGGGGGGCGGCTGATGACGGAGCGATGTCCTACCGCTGGGTGTCCTGTGGCTGTTGGTCGCTTCTCACCGTGGTTGAGGACCGCCGCCCGGGGAACGATGTCGGGGCACGGCCACACCAGTGGATCCGTGTCCGGGGGTCCCCGGCGGGCTCGCGGTCCAGACCGGCGCCACGGCGCGTGGCGCGGGTACGGACCGAGTTCCCGCCGGCACGGGGGCTTCACGGATGGGGGCTCGTCCCCCGGAGATCCGTTCAGGCGGATCTCCGGGGAACTTCGGGCCTCCAGGCGGGGCAAAGTCGCCCGAACCGCCGTAACGGATGTTGTCTTGGCATAACCTTGTTTCGGACGAGACGCAGAGAGGGAACCATCTCGTTACACGGGTGCTCGCCCGCACCACCGCACCGCTGAGAGGCCGCCCGATGACTATTCGCCACGATTCGATCACCGCTGAACTCGCCCTCCGGCTCGTCGTGCCCGGAGGTGCCCCGGTCCCCGTCGCCGCGACGGTCCGGTATGAGCCCGACGACCCCTACGCGGTCAGCATCGGGTTCCGCACCGGAGCGGACGAGGTCGTCGAATGGACCTTCGCGCGCCAGCTGCTCAGCGACGGGGTGCGCCGCCCCGCCGGGGACGGTGACGTCCAGGTGTGGCCGGCGGCGCAGTCCGGGGGCAGGATCGTCTGCCTCTCCCTGTCCAGCCCGTCTGGACACGCGTTGTTCGAGATGCCGCGCTCGGATGTGCTGGCCTTCCTGCGCCGTACCTACGCAGCGGTGCCGTTGGGCAGCGAGAGCGACGTGATCGACCTCGACGCCGAGCTCGCTCTGCTGATCTGGGGCGGCCCCGACCGGTGACAGGCACCCGGCCGGGCGGACAAGGCCCGGCCGTGGGACAGCCGGTGCGGGCACCGTCCGACGAACGACATCGTCATGACCGCCCGGCGGGAGGCCTCTCCCGCCGGGCGGTTTCTTTTTCTCCGCCGGGCCCGGGCGGTTCACCTGCGCGCCCGGCCGTCGTGGTTCACCGGGAATGGCCGCGCGAAAACCGGCCACCGCCGCCGGCCGCGCCCGGCGAGATTTCCCGAAGCCCCATCTCCCGGACACCCAGCGGTGTTCCGTCCGTTCACGGCATGACGGCTGGTCCGCACCACACGGAACCTTCCCGACAGCACACCGGAAGCACCACCCCGCGTCCTTGTCGGCCACCGTCCGGCGGGGCGGACCGGAATCCTCGCCGGCCGCTCTCCAGACGCTGCCGCGCCGCGGCGGCGGAAATCACCGAGCGCCTGGCGGGCGCGGCCAGGCGAACCTGACGGAAGCCCTCACACCCTCACAATGGAGCGGCTGGCCCTCGTCCCACCAACCGCCCCTCGCTGGCCCTCAGGGTGTGACCGTGGCCGGTGCGAGCAGAGCCGGCGCGCGGGCGGGCGGCTCACCTGCTCTTGGTCATCGACCTCTCCTGATCACGCTGCTGCCACGCACGCTCCCAGGCAGCGCCCGGCGATGCCGCGATGTCGCGATCCCGCGGGCCGCGATGATCGCCGCCTGCGGCCTCCCACGGTTGCCGGCGAGACCGCGCCCGATCACCCACCGTCAGGTCCACGGCCGACCGACGCCGCTGCGCGTCCTCAACATCTGGACATGCCTCGCGGGTGGTTCGACGATCCGCCAGGTCGTCCGCTAGAGTGCTTCTTGCACCGCCGAGGACGCCTCGGAAGGGCGGGAGACTCGAGGGAAGATCTCCGGGGGAACCCAGATCCCCAGAGGCAACCTAGATCTCCAGGGGAAGCCCAAAGGGCCCAGGGGATGGAGCCACCAGCCCCCTCCCCCACTCCCCAGCCCGATCAGGTAGAGTAGGCGGCGGCACGCGGACGTGGCTCAGTTGGTAGAGCATCACCTTGCCAAGGTGAGGGTCGCGGGTTCGAATCCCGTCGTCCGCTCGGAAGTAGCGAGGTCAAGAGGTCCAGCCCATCGCGGCCTCCTCCGGCCCGGCGGAGTGGCCGAGTGGCTTAGGCAAGGGCCTGCAAAGCCCTGTACGCGGGTTCGATTCCCGCCTCCGCCTCGCATATTTCCCAAGGGCGATTAGCTCAGTGGGAGAGCGCTACCTTGACACGGTAGAGGCCACTGGTTCAATCCCAGTATCGCCCACCACACGATCGAGCAAAGCCTGTTTGCCCTTTCATTTGGAAGAGGCTCGCGGGCTCCCGGGTCATGTCTGCCCAGGAGGGCCACCCGGTCAAGGCCACGGCGCTGATCTAGGGCTTTGGCCCGTTTGGGCTCCCTCTGGCTGGCCTTCGTTGATGGACTGTGCGTCTGGCGTCGTCGGACGCGATGGCGCCGCCTGCTGCTGTGCGGGGCGCCCCGGGGCGGTTCATCGCTCGCACGCCCTGCGGCGCCGTCTTCCGGGGCGATCGTCCGATCCCTGTCCACCCGGCGCCGCCTGGGCACCACGGAGATCCAGACGCTGGCGGCCTGACCGCCGGCACCAGGTCGGCCAGGCGCGGCCGGCCACACGGCCTCGGAGCGGCCGGCGTCAGACCGGCCAGTAGTACGGCAGGGCCGGATCCACGTCGGGGAACAGCGGGCCGTAGTAGTCGGGGTCCTTGCGCACGAGCGCGGCCTGGTGGCTGCGGTGCAGGCGCTCGTCGCCCAGCCAGCCCGGCAGCTGCCCAAGCCGCGCCAGCTCGGGCTGGGAGCACGGCGGCGCCGCCCTGGCCCGCGCGAGGTCGGCTCTGATCGTGGCCGCGCAGGTGTCGGCGTGCCCGGCGGCGGTCCAGGCCGCGCAGACCGCGAGCCCGTAGGCGGCCAGCGCCCGCGGGTGGCCGGCCCACATCCGCACCGCGGGGTGGCGCTGCCAGCCGTAGCCCGGGCAGGTCAGCGCCCGCAGGATCTGCAGCGCCTCGACCCGCTGCTTGCCGAGCCTGCGGTCGTCGAGCACCGCGGCGCTCGCCGCGAAGTCCGCATACGGCAGAAACGTCTGCATGGCGCCGGCCGCCTCCCGCCGCCGGGCTACCCGGCGGCACCCGCCACCAACCAGGGGCGGCCGGCGCCCGGCCAGGCGACGGCGGACCGGCTAGTCGGCCGTGACGAAATCGATCAGTTCCTCGACCGCTCGCAGCAGGCCGACCTCCAGGTCGGTGTAGCTGCGGACGGCGGCCTGGACGCGGCGCCACATCGTGGCGGTGTCGGGGACGCCCAGCGCGCGGCAGACGCCATCCTTCCACGACTCGCCGCGGGGCACCTGCGGCCAGGCGGGGATTCCGAGCGCCGACGGCTTCACCGCCTGCCAGATGTCGACGTACGGGTGCCCGGTGACCAGCACGTGTTCGCCGGCCACCTCGGCGGCGATCCGGCTCTCCTTCGAGCCGGGGACCAGGTGGTCGAGCAGGACGCCCAGCCGGCGGCCGGGGCCGGGGCGGAAGGCGGCCACCAGGCCCGGCAGCTGGTCCGCGCCGTCCAGCGGCTCGACGACCACGCCCTCGACCCGTAGGTCGTCACCCCAGACCCGCTCCACGAGCTCGGCGTCGTGCAGGCCCTCGACGTAGATCCGGCTCGCCCGGGCCACCCGGGCCGGCGTGTTCGGCACCGCGATGGACCCGGACGCGGTCCTGGCCGGGGCGGCCGGCCGGCGCGGGCGGGGGCGGACCAGGGTCACCCGGCGGCCCTCCAGCAGGAAGGCACCGGTCTCCAGCGGGAACACCCGGCGGGTCCCGAACCGGTCCTCCAGGATCACGCCGTCGGCCTCGAGCCCGACGACGGCGCCGCAGAAGCCGCTTACCGGGTCCTCGACGACCATGTCGCGCTCGATCTCGACGGTGGGGGGCGGAGCCGGGGCCCGGCGCGACGGCTGGGCCAGGACGTCGGGGCCGTAGTCGCGGCTGCGCATGGGCTCAGCCTAGGGTCACGCCGGATAATGGGGCGGATCCGGCCGGAGGTGTCGCGGCGGGAGATGTCGCGCGGGGAGATGTCGCGCCGGGAGATGTCGCGCCGGGAGATGTC
>JADGHD010000432.1 GCA_019689615.1 Frankia sp.
CCGTGCCTCCGGCTTTTCATGAGTCTCACGTCGATGCTCCTGCTGTAGCTAGGAGTGGTGGGTTGGGTGGGACGCCGCAAGACCCCGCCGAAAAGCGAGGGTCTTCGGTGGACGGTGTGCGGTGGCCCGGTGGGCTCGGCCCCGGGCGCCCGTTGGTCCAGACGGGCTCACCGGGTTGAGTACCGGTTCACTTGTGGTGGCGCTCACGCTGAGCGAGCGGGTAGCGCTCAGGTTCGGTTAGGGGGCGCTGCCCCGTCCATGACGCTTCCGTCGGACGAAAGATGAGATCGCCGTCGTTCCGCGATCTGAGAGACCATTCGCCGAGGTCTCGGCGACATGTCGGTGCCGCTCGGCCACGCTGGGCGACACCACGGTCGTCGTGGCTTCGTCACGGCGCGGCTCCTGCCCGCTCCCCCGGCCCGCGGCCCCGGCGCCCGCCGGTCCGCGTCGCCGGGCGGTGCCTCCGGCCCGACCGCCACCGGGCTGGAGGCACCGGTGCCGGTCCGCCGCCGGATCGCGGCCGGTCGGGGGCCGCGCAAGGCCGCCGTAGCCCTGCGGCAACCGCCCCTACGTCATCCGTCGCGCCGCCGCGTGGGGGTTTCGGCAGACTTCATGGCCATAGCGGCGAAAGGCATTGCACGGCCCGATTTCGCCGTGGGAGTGTGATGCTGGCCACAGCGATCTCTGCCTGCGCATTTGGCGTGGCGGCGCGCGGGCGGGGACGTCTGGCGGAGGAAGCAGGGCCAGGTGAACGCGCCACGGCGACGGAGGCGATGGACGTGCAGGAACCTCCGAACAATCGGGAGCGAGAAGGCAGCGGCGGCACTGCCGGCCAGGTGAATACCAGTGGGACTGCGGTCCCCGCGGCGACGGCATCTCCGCCGGTTCGGCAGAACGCGGCCGGCCGGCTGCTCGCCGTGTTGGACGCGTTTGGGCCACGGCACCGGGCGTTATCCCTCAGCGAGATATCCCGGCGGGCCGGACTGAGCCTGTCGACCGCGCACCGGCTGGTATCCGAGCTGGTGAACTGGGGCGCGCTGGAACGTGACGCGAACGGCCGGTACTCGATCGGCCTGCGGCTGCTGGAGCTGGCCGCGCTGGCCCCCCGCGGCCTGGAGCTGCGTGAGGCCGCGTTCCCCTATCTCGACGAGCTCCACCAACGCACCCGGGGCAACGTGCACCTGGGGGTGCGGGACGGGCTGGAGGTCGTCTACGTCGAGACGATGCGGGCCAGGCCCCCGGGCCGCCCGATCAGCAGCCGGATCGGTGACCGATGGCCGATGCACGCCACGGGCACCGGACTCGTGCTGCTCGCGCTGGCCGAGCGTGACCTGCAGGAGCGGGCGCTGCAGGGCCCGCTGGAGAAGTTCACCCCGCTGACCATCACCGACCCCACCGAGCTGCGCCGGATGCTCGCGCGGATCCGCCAGTCCGGGGTGGCGGTCACCCGCGGGCAGATCACGCTGCCGGACATGGCGGTCGCCGTCCCCGTCTACGACCCGTACGGTGGCGTGGCCGCGGCGATCAGCGTGGTCGTCGAGGCCGAGACCGCGCGCCCGAAGGTGCTGGCGGCCATGCTCAACGAGGCGGCGGCCGCGATCTCCCGCCGGCTCGCCCCGCGCGCCGGCCGGGGCGGCGTGGACTACGCCAACGTCGCCGCCGGGCGGACCGGACCGCTCGCCGCCCGGGTCGCCGCGGTGAGCGCGCCCGCCCCGCGGCAGCGGGCCCGGCTCGTGCTGGGCAGTGGCGTCGGCGCGATCGCGCCCGTCCGCCAGGCCGTTCCCGGCGCCGCCAGCGGGCCCGCTGCCCCGGCCGTCGGCGCCAGCCGGCCCACGAGCCGGGCGGGGGCGGGCCACGGCACCACGGGTGCCACCGGTGCCACGAGCGGCGCGACGCCGGTCAGGTCAGCGGCCGCCGGGGCTGGCGCCACCGGCGGCCGCGGGCATCATGCCGACCTGATCAGGGCCGGGGGTTACGGGTCGGGCTGATCCCCAGCCAGCGGAACGCGTTGTTCCAGGTGATGTCCTCGAGCACGGCCGGGTCCAGCCCCATCGACAGGAGCGTGCGCCCGGCCGGCTCCTCTCTCGGCATCGCCGGGAAGTCCGAGCCAACCAGCAGCCGGTCCCGTCCGAGCAGCTCGAGCAGGAACCGGATCGCGCGGTGGTCGAACACCAGTGAGTCGTAGTAGAAGCGGCGGGCGTACTCCAGCGGCGAGGGGCCCTCGTCCGGCATGACCGCCCGCGCCGGGTTCCTCGGCTCCTCGTTCCACGACCCGCCCCAGAAGTACTGCGCTCGCGGCAGCACCAGCGGGAACCCGCCGGCGGCGTGGCTGAACGCGATCCGCAGGTCGGGGCAGCGGGCGGCGGTGCCGCCGGCGATCATCGAGGACGCCGCCAGCGCGCCCTCCAGGCCGACGACGTACGTGCCCATCGCCGACGCCGGCAGCGGATAGGCCGGCGTCGGCATGGCATGCACGAAGACGGCCAGCCCCAGCCGCTCGGCCTCGCTGAAGAAGGGCAGGAACTTCTCGTCCCCGATCGCGGCGCCGAGCACGTTCGAGGCGATCTCGACGCCGGCCAGGCCCAGGTCCCTGATGTTCGACAGCTCCTTGGCCGCGGTGTCCGGGTCCTGCAGCGGCACGATGCCGAACCCGACGAACCGGGTGGGGTCGTTGGCGCACAGCGCCGCGGTCGCCTCGTTGACGTGCTGGGCCAACGCCAGCCCGTCGGCGACGGAGAGGTCGTAGCGCAGCAGCGGCGGCATCGGGGTGAGCACCTCGACGTCCACGCCGGAGGCGTCCATCTCCTCGATCCGCCGCTCGGCGGCGAAGAACGCGTCCCTGGCCCGGAACCGCATCTGCCCGAAGACGAGGGTCCGGGCGGTGTCGCCATCGATCGGCTCCATCCGCGGGAAGCACGCCGGCGCGTCCGCCGGGTAGTCGCGGGGGAGCAGGTGGGCGTGCGTGTCGACGAGCGGCATCTCAGCTCCCGTTGGGGTGGATGGAGACGTGGACCGGCTGCTCGCCGGGAACCTCGCCGGCCAGCGTCTCGATGGCCAGCGCCGTGTCGTCGAGCCCGAACGTGTGGGTGTGCAGCTTCTCCAGCGGGATCCGGCCGGACTCGATGAGCGCGATCGCCTCGGCGTAGCCGCGGGCGTCGACGCCGAAGGCACCCACGACGCGCAGCGCCCGGTTGATGATGAGGTCGGTGTTCAGCGGGATCTGTCGGCCGCCCTTGAGGCCGGCGAGCACGACCCGCCCGCCGTGCCGGGCCGACAGCAGCGCGTCGGTGACCGGGGCCGCCGCCATCGGAGTCAGCTCCAGCACGACGTCGGCCATCGCGCCGTCGGTGATCTCGCGGACCGCCTCGACCGTGTTCACGCCGTCCGGGCCGTCGACGACGAGCGTGTGGTCGGCGCCGAACTCCCTGGCCAGCGCCAGCTTGTGGGCGTCCGACGCGAGCCCGGTGACGATGATCGTCCCGGCCCCGGCCGCCCTGGCGGCGATCACCGAGGCCAGCCCGCGCTGGCCGGCGCCGAGCACCACCACCGTGTCGCCGAGGCCGACCTCGCCGAGGTGCACCGCCCAGCGGACGCCGGCGCCCAGCGGGTTGAACATCACCGCCACCTCGGCCGGCAGCGTCTTGTCGATCCTGTGGACCACCGACGTCGGGGAGATATAGAGGTACTCCGCGAACCCGCCCCACAGCGACGGGGCGACGTGCACGCCGGTGACCCCGTGGCCGTACCTGCGGTTGCGGCAGGCCTGGTACCGGCCGGTCAGGCAGTCGTGGCAGGCCCGGCAGGGGACGATGACCTCCAGCGCGACCCGGTCACCCGGCGCCACGCCCCAGCGGGCGGCCGCCTGCTCGCCCACCTCCTCGATGATCCCGATCGGCTCGTGCCCGGGGATGAACGGCGCCCGCTCGGCCGCGCCCATGGGTGGGAGGTGGCCCTTGTAGGTCTCGACGTCGCTGCCGCAGATGCCGTTGGCCTCGACGCGCATGAGCCCGTCATCCGGCCCGATGGTCGGCTTCGGGAACTCCCGAATCTCGATCTTGCGTGGCGCCACCTGCACGGCCGCGCGCACCATCTCTTTCCCCAAGGGTCTGCCTCCGTTGTCGTTGGGTCGGGCCAGGGCCGCCCGGGTGTCAGGCCCGCCGGGCGGCGACCGGGACGGCGGTGCCGGACCAGTCGGCGAAGAACCGGACCACCATCGAGATGCCGGCGTTGCGCGCCCCGGCCACCGCGATGAGCAGGTTCTTCGGGTCGGCCGACGGCAGCGTGCGCTGGAAGGTGCCCGGGTCGGCCGCCCCGTCGGTGCCTGGCGGCGGGCCGGGCATGCGCACGACGCCGTTCTCGCCGAACGAGTCCTTGCCGGCGCGGGCGAGCTGCGCGGTCGTGCGGCCGGCGTGCTCGGCGATCCACTCCCGGATCCGCGCCCGGTCGTAGCCGGCCGCGGCCAGCTGCTGGGCGTGCTCCGGGCAGAAGATGATCCCGGCCTGGGCGTGCCGGAAGATCCACGAGCCGCTGCGGCCGATCGTGTCCGCGAAGTCGCCGAGCAGCTGCTCGGCGCTGCTGGTGTGCCGGTTGTCGACGAACTCGCAGGTACGCAGCCTGGCTCTTATACACATATGACGCTGCCGACGA
>JADGHD010000433.1 GCA_019689615.1 Frankia sp.
CCCCGGCGGGCCACCCTAGCCGCGCCCCGGCCGGCGGGGTGGGGGGCGCCCCCCGCCCGCGGGCGGGGCGAGCGCTGGCGACACAGGGTGGTGACGGCTGCGTCGCTGTCGGCCGTCGTCGTCAGCCGTCGCGGTCAGAGCTGTCGCGGTCGGCCGTCGTCATCAGTCGTCGGTGGGCTTCGGCGGGGTGGCGGTCCGCCGCAGGGTGGCGCCGGCCCGGCTGGAGCCGCGGCCGGCGGAGCCCCTGGCCGCGGAGCCGCGGGCGGACGGTGGCGGGACCATCGGGCCGATGTCGCCGTCCGGGGCGGTGTCGAGGTCGACGATCACCGGCGCGTGGTCGGAGGTGCCGCTGCCCTTGCGGGCGGCCCGGTCCACCCACACCGCTTTGACCCGCTCGGCGACGTCCGCGCTGGCCAGCGTCAGGTCGATGCGCATGCCCAGGTTCTTCGGGAAGCACAGCTGCCGGTAGTCCCAGTAGGTGTAGACGACCTCGTTCGGCCAGCGCACGCGCATGACGTCGACCATGCCGACGTCGCACACCGCCTGCAGCGCGGTCCGCTCGGCCTCGGTGACGTGGGTGGCGCCGACGAAGTCCGCCGGGTCCCAGACGTCGGCGTCGGTCGGGGCGATGTTGAAGTCGCCGCAGGCCATCGTCGGCCGCAGCGGCGCCACCGCGGCCAGCGCCTTGCGCAGCGCGGCGAGCCACTCGAGCTTGTAGGTGAAGTGCGGATCATCAGGGGTGCGCCCGTTCGGCACGTACACCGACCAGATCCGGATCCCGCCGCAGGTCCCGGCGATCGCGCGCGGCTCGGGGCCGGGGAACCCCGGCGCGTCCGGCAGCCCGCGCTCGACGTCCTCGATGCCCTCGCGGGACAGCAGCGCCACCCCGTTCCACCGGCCATCCCCGTGGTGGGCGTACCGGTAGCCGCGACGGAACAGGTCCTCGTCGAAGATCTCGGCGAACGCGTCGTCGGCGAGCTTGGTCTCCTGCAGGCACACCACGTCCGGCTGGGCGCGGTCAAGCCACTCGATCAGCCGCGCCTGCCGGGCCTTGGCCGAGTTGATGTTCCAGGTAGCGATCCGCACACCGGTGTACCCTAGTCACCCGGCCGACACCGGTTGCGCTGCCAGTGGGCAAAGGTGGGATTGTGGCCCCTATGCAGGCTGATGTCGACCGAGTCGTTCCCCCGGCGCGGCCCGCTGGCCCGGCCGTCGCCGCGCCCGAGAACACCAGCCCGCCCGGTCCACCACGGCCGCTGCTGTGGTCATGGCGGCCCCAGCGGCCGCGGCGCGCAGCTCTGCGCGGCGAGCGGCGGCGGACCGGACCGTGGGCGGCCGGGCTGACCGCGGCTGCGCTGGCCCTGGCCGTCGGCCCACTGGCGGCCTGCGACCAGCTCTCCGACGAGACCAAGGATGCCGGCGTCATCGTGGCCTGCCAGCAGATCGAGGTCGACCCGGGCACGATTGCCGAGAACCCGGAGGAGGCTCGGCTGGTGGCACTGATCATTCGCGACCTGGCGCCCGACGACAGGATCAGTGAGATCGCCGACATCGTGGCCGACGACCCGACCCTGGTCAGCCCACGCGCCCAGCTCGCGGAGTGGGTCGACGACAAGTGCGGCCGCTAGCGGCGGATCCGGCGGCGGCCGGCGCGCCCACCGGGCGCCGGCCGTATGTGGTGATGAGCTGCGCGATGTCGCTGGACGGGCGGATCGACGACGCCTCGCCGACCCGCCTGATCCTGTCCAACGAGGCCGACCTGGACCGGGTGGACGGGCTGCGGGCCGGCTGCGACGCGATCCTGGTCGGCGCCGGTACGGTCCGCCGGGACGACCCGCGGCTGCTGGTCCGCTCGGCTCGGCGGCGGGCCGAGCGGGTGGCGGCCGGGCTGCCGCCGACCCCGGCGAAGGTGGTCGTGACGGCGGGTGCCGGCCCGCTGGACCCGGGCGCGCGGGTGTTCGCCGCCGACCCGCCGGCCGAACGGCTCGTCTACTGCCCACCGCCGGCCGCCGCCGGCCTGCGCGCCCGGCTGGCCGGCGTGGGCGCCGAGATCGTCCCGGTGCCACCGGTACCGCAGGCGGCGCCGCCCGCTCCGGCCGCGTGGCCGGCCGGCATCGACGCCGCCGACGGTGGTGTGGCCGCCGTCGCGGGCGCGGTCGTCGGCGTGGACCCGAGGGCGGTGCTCGCCGACCTGGCGGCCCGCGGGGTGCGCCGGCTGCTCGTCGAGGGCGGAACCACCGTGCACACCACGTTCCTCACCGCCGGTCTGGTCGACGAGCTGCAGCTGGTGATCGCGCCGTTCTTCGTCGGCGACGAGGACGCGCCGCGCTTCGTCGGCCCTGGCCGGTTCCCGCACGGCCCCCACCGGCCGCTGCGGCTCGCCGAGGCCCGCCCCATCGGCGACGTCGTGCTGCTGCGCTACCTGGCGGAGAAGCCCGGCTGCCTGGCGGACAAGCCGGGCTGCCTTGCGGACAAGCCGGCCGGGGAGCCCGGCTGCGTGGCGGACAGGCCAGCCGGGGAGCCCGGCTGACCGGCCGCGCCGGCCGGCGGCGGGCAGCCGGCCGTCAGTCGTCGGCGATCGCGGACAGGCCGGGCAGCGTGGCGGCGGTCTCGGCCGGGTCGGCGCCGCTGCCGGCCGCGATCGTCTCCGCGACCTGGGCGCGGCGGGCGTCCAGCTCGGCCGCGGCGCGCTCGCGCTCCCGCTCCCGGTCGAGGTCCTCGGCGATCTTCTCGTCGGCCGCCATCATCGACGCCACGTCGGCGTTGGCCATCTCCAGGAAGCCGAGCTTGGCGTAGGCGTCCCGAATGGTCGGCCCCCACAGGCCGATATCGCGCATCGTCGGCACGATCCGGCTGAACAGCAGCGTACGGAAGATCCGCATGTACTCCGACTGCTTGACCAGCCGCGTGCTTTCCTCGCGATCGATCCCGAGTCGCGTCCACACCTCCGCGCCGTTGAGCCGGTCATACATCAGGAAACAGGCCTCGGCGGCGAACTCCTCGCGCTCGCGGCGCTCGGCGTCGGTGAGCTCCCGGTAGTAGTCGCGCAGCGCGAGCCGGCCGAACGCGACGTGCCGTGCCTCGTCCTGCATGACGTAGGCGAGGATCTGCTTCGGCAGCGGCATCGTGGTCATGTCGCGCAGCACGCCGAAGGCCGCCAGCGCCAGGCCCTCGATGAGCACCTGCATGCCCAGGTAGGGGATGTCCCAGCGGCGGTCGGACAGGGTGTCGTCGAGCAGCGCCTTCAGGTGCTCGTTGATCGGGTAGATGACGCGCAGCTTCTCGTGCAGGAACCGGCTGTACACCTCGACGTGCCGCGACTCGTCGATTGTCTGCGTCGTGGCGTAGAACTTGGCGTCCAGGTCCGGCACGGACTCGACGATCCGGGCACTACAGATCATCGCCCCCTGCTCGCCGTGCAGGAACTGGCTGAACTGCCAGGCGGCGAGGTGGTGGCGGACGTCGTCGCGCTCGCGCTCGTTCATCTTCTCCCACATCGGCGTGCCGTAGATGGCGATCGCCTCGTCCGGCAGGCCGAGCGGGCGGCCGTAGGGAATCTCAGCCGACCAGTCGATCCGGGTGTTCGCGTCCCACTGCTTGTCCTTGCCCTTCTGGTAGAGGGCGAGCAGCCGCTGGCGGCCCTCGTCGTACTCCCAGGTGAAGCGGGCCGCGCCGGTGGCCGGGACGTCCCAGGTCTCGGGCGCGACGGGCGAGGTGTACCGCGGGTAGGTGGACATCGGCTCGGACCCCTCTCTGCGTGGCCGGCCTTGCGGCCCGGCGCGTGGCTGGGCTCGGCGGCGTGCTCGGGCTGGTGGCTGCGCGTGGGCGTCGTCAGAGGCCGCCCCGCGCGTCCGTGGGCTGCAGGCAGCGCAGCGCGATCTTGGCCAGGCGGCGCGCGACCGCCTCGGGTGGGCCGCCTGGCGACACGATGTGCGACAGCAGCAGGCGCGGCAGCATCTCGGCGACCAGCGCGATGTCGCCGAGGTCGAGGTGCGGCCAGCCGGTGCGCAGCCGGCGGCGCAGCTGCTCCCCTGAGGCGTCGAGGATGACGTCGGCCCGGGTGGTGAAGAAGGTCGCCACCTCGCTGTCGTCCGGTGCGGTCAGCACCGCCTTGATCAGCGCGTTGTCCTGGGTGATCCGCAACGACTCCAGCAGCGCGCCCTCCAGCGCCGCCGCCAGCTCGCCGCCGGCCTCCTCGAACGCCCGGTCGACCCGGGCGAGGAAGCGGTTGGTCTCCCGCAGCGCCACGGCCCGCGCGAGCGCGTCCCGCGACCCGAACGTGTTGTAGACGGTCTGCCGGCTGACCCCCGCGGCCGCGGCGACGTCAGCCATCCGCAGCTGGTTCCACCGCCCGGCCACTGCCGCCGCGCAGGCCGCGTCCAGCATCCGCTCCCGCTGCCCACGGGCCGTCGCCTCACCGGTCATGCTTACGATCTTTACGCGCGAGCTTCCGATGTCAAGAGACCTTGGACTTGTCTCCGCCGCACGACAAGTCCGCTCCGGGCGGGCCAGCTGTCCGTCTGGTGACCGGCGGCGGTCGGCCCGCGGCAGCCCGATGGCCGGCGCGCGTCGGGCCGCGTCCCGACGAGGTCGCCACGGGGGCGCTGGGGAGGGGGCAGAAGTTGCGGGTCTGCTCGGCGCAGCTG
>JADGHD010000434.1 GCA_019689615.1 Frankia sp.
CAGCCCGTGCGGGCCGGTGTTCAGCATGCTCGCCCGCTGCTCCGGCATCGCCATCGCGATCCCGGTTCCCAGCAGCACGATGACCGGTGTGGTCAGAAAATACAGCGACGCGAACTTCATCTGCCGTGCGCCTATCTTCTTCCCGAGGTACTCCGGTGTCCGCCCGATCATCAGCCCGGCGACGAAGACGGTCACGACCGCCAGCACCAGCATCCCGTACAGCCCGGAGCCGACCCCGCCCGGTGCCACCTCGCCGAGCATCATGTTGAACAGCAGAGTCACGCCGCCCAGGCTTGTGTAGGAGTCGTGGGACGAGTCCACCGCGCCGGTCGAGGTGAGCGTCGTGGCACTGGCGAACAGCGCCGAGTTCGGTACGCCGAAACGGCTCTCGGTGCCTTCTGTGGCGGCGCCGACCGCTTCGGGAACCGTGCCGTGATGGGTGGTCTGGAAGAAGGTGTTCACCGCCAGGCTACCGAGTGCGATGACCGCCATCACCGCGACGATCGCCAGGCCCTGTCGCCTGTCCCCGACCATCCGGCCGAATGCCCTGGGCAGCGAGAAGCCGATCATACAGATGAGATAGATTTCGAACAGGTTCGTCCACGTCGTGGGGTTCTCGAACGGATGCGCGGAGTTCGTGTTGTAGAACCCGCCGCCGTTTGTCCCGAGCTCCTTGATGGCCTCCTGGCTGGCGACCGGACCACCTGTGATCGCCTGTTCGCCGCCGGCCAGCGTGGACACGATCCGGTTGCCGTGCAGGTTCTGGATCGTCCCGCCGGCGATCAGGATGATCGCCCCGACGACGGCGATCGGCAGCAGGATCCGCACGATGGCGCGGGTGAGGTCGACCCAGAAGTTGCCAAGCTCGTCACCCGTCCCGACCGGGTGGTCCACGCTGCCGGGAGCGGTCGCGACCGACGCGCGGCGGCGCGCGAACCCGCGCACGACGGCCATCGCGACCGAGATCCCGACCGCGGCCGAGACGAAGTTCTGGACCGCCAGCCCGGTCATCTGGGTCAGGTGGCCCATCGTCGACTCGCCCGCGTACGCCTGCCAGTTCGTGTTCGTCGTGAAGCTCACCGCCGTGTTCCAGGCGAGCGCCGGTGACACGTTCGCCAGCCCCAGGTCCCACGGCAGATGCCGTTGGACGCGCTGCATCAGGTACAGCAGGAGCACCGACACCGCGGAGAACGCGAGGACACTTCGGGCGTACACGGTCCAGCGCTGTTCCGCATTCGGGTCCACGCCGGTCACCCGGTATATCGCCCGCTCCAGGAACAGGTGCCGGTCACTGGTGTAGACGCGGTACATGTAGTCGCCGAACGGTCGATAGGTCGCGATCAGCGCAACGACCAGCAGCAGGGCGACAAGAGCTCCGGCGACCGATGTGGACATCAGAATCGCTCCGGGAACAGCAGCGCCGCCACCATGAGAACGCCGAGCCCGACGGCCAGCACCAGACCGGCGATGTTCTCCGCGGTCACAGCCGCTCGGCCCCACGCAGGACGAGCGCCAACAGCACGAAACAGCCCGCTGTCAGCGCCACGTACACGACGTCCGCCACAGGTCCTCCCCAGTCATGGTCGACGATCCCCGCCGGCACTCCCCGCCGCTGGACGCCGGCGGGGAGGACAGCGATGCAAGTAAAACGCGACCAACCCCCGCCCCGGCGATCACTAACGGATTTCTAACGGCCCCCCGGCGGTTTCTAACAGGGCGCTAACGGCGATCAAGAAAACTCGCTCCACCGAACGCCCAAGGCCTTTCCAGCGGACCGCGACGGACGCACGATGGGCGGGTGACACGAGGAACGGTGACCCGGGGGACACTTCGGATATACCTGGGCGCGGCACCGGGCGTCGGCAAGACGTACGCCGCGCTCGACGAGGCCCATCGCCGTGCCGAGCGCGGCACCGACGTGGTCGTCGGCCTTGTCGAGACGCACGGCCGTCCCCGGACCACGGCGCTGCTCGACGGCCTGGAGATCGTTCCACGCCGCGTGCTGCCCTACCGGGGCGGCATGTTCACCGAGATGGACCTCGACGCGGTCCTCGCCCGCCGGCCGCAGGTCGCGGTGGTCGACGAGCTCGCGCACACCAACGTCCCCGGCAGCCGCAACGAGAAGCGCTGGCAGGACGTCCACGAGCTGCTCGCCGCGGGCATCGACGTCATCTCCACCCTCAACGTCCAGCATCTGGAGTCGCTCAACGACGTCGTCGAGATCATCACCGGAGTGCCGCAGCGCGAGACGGTCCCGGACGACGTGGTGCGCCGGGCCGATCAGGTCGAACTCGTCGACATGGCCCCGGAGGCGCTGCGCCGCCGGCTGGCGCACGGCAACATCTACGCGCCGGAGAAGGTGGACGCGGCCCTGTCCAACTACTTCCGCGTCGGCAACCTCACGGCCCTGCGCGAACTCGCCCTGCTCTGGATCGCCGGCAAGGTGGACGAGCAGCTCGACCGCTACCGCGCCGAACACGGCATCGGCGCGACCTGGGAGACCCGGGAACGGGTCGTCGTCGCGCTCACCGGCGGTCCGGAGGGCGACACGCTCATCCGCCGCGCCTCCCGCATCGCCGCCCGCAGCAGAGGCGCCGACCTGCTCGCCGTGCATGTCGCCCGGTCAGACGGGCTGACCGGCGCCGACCCGGCGGCGCTCGCCCGGCAGCGCGCCCTCGTCGAGCGTCTTGGCGGCAGCTTCCACCAGGTGATCGGCGACGACGTTCCCGCCGCGCTGCTCGACTTCGCCCGGGCCGAGAACGCCACCCAGCTCGTTCTCGGTGCCAGCCGCCGAGGGCGCCTCGCCCGCATCCTCCGCCCGGGCATCGGCGTCACCACGACGAACATGTCCGGCGCCATCGACGTCCACATGGTCACCCACGCCGAGGCGTGGGGGCGCAGACCCCGGCGCACCCGGGGCGCGGGCGACGCAACATCCGACGACCTGCCCGACGGCACGGCCGGAGCGGCACCCGACGACACATCCGACGGCGCGGTCGCCCGCTCCGGACGGCGCCTGCCCCGTGACCGGACAGGACTCGCCCCCCGCCGCCGGATCATCGCCACCCTGCTCACCCTGGTGCTCGTCCCGGCCATCACCGTCGGGCTGACCAGCGTGCGGGGCACGTTCAACCTGGCCACCGAGATGCTCGCCTACCTGCTGGTCGTGGTCACGGTCGCGATGGTCGGCGGCTTCGGCCCGGCGCTGCTGTGCGCGATCGGCAGTTCCCTGCTGCTCAACTACTACTTCGCCCCGCCGCTGCACCGCTGGGCGATCGCCGCGGGCGAGAACGTGCTCGCGCTCGCCGGCTTCGTCCTCGTCGGCGGCATGGTCAGCCGGGTCGTCGCGACCTCCGCCCGCCGCTACAACCAGGCTGTGCGCGCCGCCGCCGAGGCCGCGACGCTCTCGGTGCTCGCCGGCAGCGTCCTGCGTGGTGAGCAGGCCCTGCCCGCGCTGCTCGCCCAGGCACGGGAGACCTTCGGCATGACGTCGGCCGTCCTGTTCGAGCGCGCCGGCGACGATGCCGACGGCGAGTGGCGCCCGGTCCTGTCCGTGGGCGCCGACCCGCCCAGCCGTCCCGAGGACGGCTCCGTCGACCTTCCGGCCGGCGAGAACCTCCGTCTCGCTCTCACCGGACGAACCCTGCCCGCGGCGGACCGCCGCGTCCTGGCGGCCTTCGCCGCCCAGGCCGCCATCGCGCTCGAACGCCACCGGCTTGCCGAGGCCGCCGCCGAGGCCGGGCCGATCGCCGAGGCCGACAGGGTCCGCACCGCGCTGCTCGCCGCCGTCAGCCACGACCTGCGCGCGCCGCTGGCCGTGGCCAAGGCCGCGGTCACCGGACTGCGCGGGCGTGACATCACCCTCACCGAGGAGGAACAGGCCGAGCTCCTCGCCTCCGCGGACGAGTCCATCGACCGGCTGACCCGCCTGGTCGAGAACCTCCTCGACCTGTCCCGCCTCCAGGCCGGCGCGCTCAGCGTGTTCCCCCGGCGCATCGGGCTCGACGAGGTCGTGCCCCACGCGCTCGACGAGATCGGCCCACCGGCCCGGAAGGTCGACATCCAGGTGCCCGACGACCTGCCCGCGATCCACGCCGACCCCGCTCTGCTCGAGCGGGTCATCGTCAACATCGTCGCCAACGCGCTGCGGCACGCGCCCGCCGGCACGCCGCCGGTCATCACGGCCAGCGCGCTTGGCGACCGGGTGGAGCTGCGGGTCATCGACCGCGGCCCCGGTATCCCAGCGGCGGAGCGCGAGCGCGTCTTCCAGCCGTTCCAGCGGCTCGGTGACCGCGACAACACCACCGGGGTCGGGCTGGGACTCGCCCTGTCCCGCGGCCTCACCGAGGCCATGGGCGGCACCCTCACCCCAGACGACACTCCCGGCGGGGGGCTGACCATGGTCCTGTCCCTCCCGGCCACCGCCACCACGCCGGCGACCGCGCCCGCGACCTCGTCGGCGGCCCCGGCCGGCGGACCGGCCGTACCCGGTGCCCTCGGCACACCGTGACGGCCCAGCCGCCGGGACCGCAGGACACGGCGGCCGTGTCCCGGCTGATCGCGGGGCCGAGCGGGCTACTGCTGGCCGTTGACCGGGGGGACGGGGGCGCGGGTGAAGTCGCGGTAGGCGCGGGAC
>JADGHD010000435.1 GCA_019689615.1 Frankia sp.
GGGGGGGGGCGCCGCGCGCCCCGGGCCCCCGGCCGGCCGCCGCCCTGGCAGCCGCCCCCTGGCCGGGGCGGCTGCCCGCGCCCGCCCCGGCGACCGTGCTGCCCGAGCCCCGCCAGGGCGTGCTGCTCGACGCCGCGGGGGAGCCGGTCGTCGTCACCGGCCGGGCGGTGGCCACGGCGGCGCCGGCCTGGCTGTCCGTCGACGGCCGCCCGCCGGTCCGGGTCGTCGGCTGGGCCGGCCCCTGGCCGGTCGACGAGCGCTGGTGGGACCGGTCCGGCCGCCGCCGGGCCCGGTTCCAGCTGGTCACCGAGGACGGCTCGGCCTGGCTGCTGTTCGTCGAGGCCGGCCGCTGGTGGTGGGAGGGGTCCTATGACTGACGCCGTGCCGGTGGCGGACGGCCCGCTGGCCGGGCCGGCCCGTGGAGGCGGGCGATGAGCTGGTGGAACCCGGCGGTGCCGTGGGCGGAGCTGGAGCGGCGGATGTCGGGGCGGCCGGGGCCGCCGGTCGCCGGCCCGGTGGCGGACGGCGGGGACGCGCCGGTCTCGCGGGCGCGCTCCCCGTACGAGCCGCCGCCCCGGCTCGCCGCCGCGCCGGGGGCCGGCCTCGTGCCGTACGCGGAGCTGCACTGCCATTCGGCGTTCAGCTTCCTCGACGGCGCGAGCCAGCCGGAGGAGCTGGTCGAGGAGGCCGTCCGGCTGGGCCTGTCGGCGCTGGCGCTGACCGACCACGACGGCATGTACGGCGTGGTCCGCTTCGCCGAGGCCGCCCACGAGCTGGGCCTGCCGACGATCTACGGGGTGGAGCTGTCCCTGGAGCTGCCGGCCGCCCGGCCGGGGGTGCCCGACCCGGCGGGGGAGCACCTGGTCGTGCTGGCCCGCGACCCGGAGGGGTACCGGCGGCTGTCCCGGGTGGTCTCCGACGCCCACCTGGCCGGCGGCGAGAAGGGCCGCCCGCTGCTGGACCTGGACACGCTGGCCGACGCCGCCGCGGGCGACGCCCACTGGCAGGTCCTCACCGGCTGCCGCAAGGGGGTGGTGCCGGCCGCGCTGGCCGCCGGCGGGATGGACGCGGCCCGCGCGGCGCTCGCCGGGCTGGTCGACCGGTTCGGCCGGGACAACGTGGCGGTCGAGCTGTGGGACCACGCCCAGCCGCTCGACTCCGCCCGCAACGACGCGCTGGCCGAGCTCGCCCGCGAGGCCCGGGTGGCCTGCGTCGCCACCAACAACGTCCACTACGCCACCCCGGCGTCCGGCCGGCTCGCCACGGTGCTCGCCGCCATCCGGGCGCGGCGCACCCTCGACGAGATGGACGGCCACCTGCCGCCGGCCGGCTGCGCGCACCTGCGCTCCGGCCAGGAGATGGCCGAGCGGTTCGCCCGCTTCCCCGGCGCGATGGCGGCGGCCGCCCGGATCGGCCAGGAGTGCGCCTTCGACCTGAGCCTGGTCGCGCCCCGGCTGCCGGACTTCCCGGTGCCCCCGGGGCACACCGAGGCGAGCTGGCTGCGGCTGCTGACCATGCAGGGCGCGGCCCGCCGGTACGGCCCGCCCGACCGGGAGCGGGTCGCCGGCGCCTACGACCAGCTGGCCCACGAGCTCGCGATGATCGAGCAGCTCGGCTTCCCCGGCTACTTCCTGATCGTCCACGACATCGTCGAGTTCTGCCGGCGGGAGGACATCCTCTGCCAGGGGCGCGGGTCCGCGGCGAACTCCGCGGTCTGCTACGCGCTGGGCATCACCGGCGTCGACGCGGTCTCCTTCGGCCTGCTGTTCGAGCGGTTCCTCGCCCCGGAGCGGGACGGCCCGCCCGACATCGACCTGGACATCGAGTCCGGCCGGCGGGAGGAGGTCATCCAGTACGTCTACGGCCGGTACGGGCGGGACCGGGCGGCCCAGGTGGCGAACGTGATCAGCTACCGGGCCCGGTCGGCGGTCCGGGATGTCGCCCGCGCGCTCGGTTTCTCCCCCGGCCAGCAGGACGCCTGGTCCAGCGGGATCGACCGCTGGTCGCCGCTGCCAACCGTCCCCGCGGCGCCGGGCGGGGGCGGCAGCGGCCGGGCGGACGACCACCCCGTCCCGGACGAGGTGGCCCGGCTCGCCGAGCAGCTGCTCGGCTTCCCCCGCCACCTGGGCATCCACTCCGGCGGGATGGTGATCTGCGACCGGCCGGTCGCAGAGGTGGTGCCGGTGGAGTGGGCACGGATGCCCGGCCGCACCGTCATCCAGTGGGACAAGGACGACTGCGCGGCCGTCGGGCTGGTGAAGTTCGACCTGCTCGGGCTCGGGATGCTCGAGGTGCTGCACGGCGCCTTCGACCTCATCCGGGCCCACCACGGCCGCGACCTCGACCTCGGCGAGATCCCGCCCGAGGACCCGGCCGTGTACGACATGCTCTGCGCCGCGGACTCGGTCGGGGTCTTCCAGGTGGAGAGCCGTGCCCAGATGTCCACCCTGCCCCGGCTGCGCCCGCGCCGGTTCTACGACCTGGTCGTCGAGGTGGCGCTGATCCGGCCGGGCCCCATCCAGGGCGGGTCGGTGCATCCCTACATCCGGCGGCGTAACGGGGCCGAGGAGGTCGCCTACCCGCACCCGCTGCTGCGCCGGTCACTGGAGAAGACCCTCGGGGTGCCGCTGTTCCAGGAACAGCTCATGCAGATGGCGATCGACATCGCCGGCTTCTCCGCCGCCGAGGCCGACCAGCTGCGCCGGGCGATGGGCGCGAAACGGGCCACCGAGCGCATCGACCGGCTGCGCGGCCGGCTCTACACGGGCATGGCCGCCAACGGGATCGTCGGGGAGACCGCGGACGCGCTGTACGCGAAGCTCGCCGCGTTCGCGAACTTCGGCTTCCCGGAAAGCCACTCGGTGAGTTTCGCGTTCCTCGTCTACGCCAGCGCCTGGCTCAAGCTGTACTACCCGGCGGCGTTCTGCGCCGCGCTGCTCAACGCCCAGCCGATGGGCTTCTACTCGCCGCAGAGCCTGGTCGCCGACGCTCGCCGGCACGGGGTCACCGTCCGCGGTCCCGACCTGAACGCCTCCGGTGCCGGCGCCACCCTCGAGGACGCCCCGGCCGACCCGGAGGAGGCCGGGCAGCGGGCCGCCGCGGACTGGCCGGTGGACGCCGACCGGGCGGCGGGGCGGCACCCGGCCGTCCGGCTGGGCCTCGCCAGCGTCCGCGGCATCGGCCGGGCGAACGCCGAGCGGATCGTGGCGGCCCGCGAGGCGGGCGGCCCGTACCGCGACATGGCCGACCTGGCCCACCGGACCGGCCTGACCATGGCCCAGCTGGAGGCGCTGGCCACCGCCGGGGCCTTCGACTGCTTCGGGCTGTCCAGGCGGGAGGCGCTGTGGGCCGCCGGCGCGGCCGCCGAGGCCCGGCCGGACCGGCTCGAGGGCATGGTGCTCGGCGGCGACCCGGCCGCCGTCGCCGCCCATCTGCCCGGGATGACCGGCGCGGAGGAGGTGGTCGCCGACCTGTGGGCGACCGGGATCACCCCGGGCAGCTACCCGACCCAGTTCGTGCGGGACCGGCTGGACGCGCTCGGCGTGGTCCCGGCTGCCCGGCTGCGCGAGCTGGCGGACAAGCAGCGGGTGAGCGTCGCCGGCATCGTCACCCACCGCCAGCGGCCGGGGACCGCCGGCGGCACCACCTTCCTCAGCCTGGAGGACGAGACCGGCCTGGCGAACGTCATCTGCTCGCCCGGGGTCTGGGTCCGCCACCGTCGGACTGCCACCACCGCGGCCGCCATGGTCATCCGCGGCCGGCTGGAGAAGGCCGACGGGGTGGTCAACGTGGTCGCCGAGCGGCTGGAGCGGCTGCCGCTGGCCGTCAGCCGCCGCTCCCGGGACTTCCGGTGACCCAGCCGTCCCCACCCGGCCACCCCGCGTGGCCCGCGTCGGCGGCCGGCCGTCGCGACGTGACCACGCGGGCACCCAGGCCCGCCGCCAGGCCCGGCGTTGCCCCGGTCGGCGAGTGGAGGCGTCCACCAGTCGGCTACCATCGGTTATTTTCTGGGAGACGATGGCTACCGTGCGTAGGGGGCTGGCATGTCTCGTTGGATGATGACGCTCGCCGGGGTCTCTGTCGGGGGCCTGGTCGTCGGCGTCGTCATCGGGTTCACCCTGCCGACCCGGTGACTGCCGCCGCGGACGCCGGCCCGCGCCACGCCGCCGTCTGGGACGCGCTGGCCGGCGTCCTCGCGGCCGCCGGCAACGGCGGGCTCACGGTCGTGGACGCGGGCGGTGGCAGCGGCGGCTTCGCCGTGCCGCTGGCCGAGCGGGGGCACCGGGTCCTGGTCATCGACCCCAGCCCCGACGCGCTGGCCGCGCTCGCCAGCCGCGCCCGCGACCGCGGGGTGGCCGACCGGGTGTCCGGCCGGCAGGGCTACCTGTCCGAGCTGCCGGCGCTGGCCGGCCCCGACAGCGCCGACCTGCTGCTGTGTCACTCCGTCCTGGACCGGGTGGACGACCCCGGCGCGGCCCTGGCCGCCGCGGCGCGGGTGCTGCGCCCCGGCGGCTGGCTGAGCCTGCTGGTCGCCGGCCGGGCCGGCGCGGTGCTCGCCCGCGCGCTAACCGGCCGGTTCGACGAGGCCGCCCGGCTGCTGACCGAGCCGGCCGGGCGGGCGGGGC